>SVED01000113.1 GCA_015057515.1 Lachnospiraceae bacterium | reverse complement strand
ATAATGGTTAATATCAGAAATAGAGATACCTCACAGAATATGACAGTGCCAAAAGGTACACATTTCTGCGAGGTATCTCTATTTCTATTTAAATCGGTCGGAAATCGGTATTAACCGATTTCCCCTTGGAATTATGCTTTTTAGCGTTTTTGGGGCAAGTGTTGTAAGATATAAGGTAACCATGCTTCAGTGTGAGGGAGGATATAGAACCTGTGCTAATAAGAGAATTGAGATTGCAGAGCATCTTAGATATCTTCCTATGGGATATTTCAACAAAAACAGCTTGGGCTCCATTACATCTGTTACAACCAACAGAATGGAGCAGCTTGGAAATATTGCAACAAGAGTTGTTATGATGACTACTCAAGGTATACTTAATACCATAATGATAACTGCTATGATATGTATATTTGATATAAGAATCGGTCTAATGGCAATAGGTGGAGTGGTGATATTCTTTGGAATTAATGGATTATTGCAGAAGGCATCAGAAAAGCTTGCTCCTGCTAAAAATGCTTCTGATGTTGCCTTAGTCGAGCAGGTAATAGAGTATGTTCAGGGTATATCTGAGGTTAAGGCATTTAATCTTACAGGAAGGTATAGCAAACGTCTTAATGATGCGATAGCAGATAATGCAAGGATTAATACAACACTAGAGTTTAAAATGATTCCATTTATTATTTCCCAAACCTTTATTGCAAAGGCAATAGGTGTTGTTATGTGTGCTATGTCAATTTACTTTATAATAAATGGCTCTATGGTTTTATCAAAGGGTATAGTAATGATGATAAGTGCATTTATTATGTACTCAAGTCTTGATAATGCGGGAATGTTCTCATCCCTTCTTAGAATCATCGATTACATAGTAAAGGACACTAAGGATATATTTGAGCTAAAGCCAATGGATATTGAAGGGAAGGATATGAGGCCTGAAAGCTTTGATATTGATGTGGAAAATGTATCCTTCTCCTATGAAGAAAAAACTATTATAGATAACCTTAGTGTACATATTCCAGCCAAGACCACAACTGCAATTGTTGGTCCAAGTGGTGGTGGTAAGACAACACTTTGTCACCTTATAGCAAGATTTTGGGATGTGGATAAAGGCGTGGTTAAGCTTGGTGGAAAAAATGTTAAGGACTATAGTATGGATGCTCTTATGAGAAACTTTAGCTTTGTATTCCAGAGCGTTTACTTGTTCCAGGATACTATTGCTAATAATATTCGTTTCGGTCAGCCTGAGGCCTCTATGGAACAGGTTATAGCTGCTGCTAAGAAAGCCTGCTGTCACGACTTTATTATGGCACTACCAAATGGCTATGATACAGTAATTGGAGAGGGTGGCGCCAGCTTATCAGGTGGTGAGAAGCAGAGAATTTCCATAGCCAGAGCCATTATGAAGGACGCACCTATTATTATTCTTGACGAGGCTACCGCAAATGTTGATCCCGAGAATGAAAAGGATTTGGTGGATGCTATAGAGGCTCTTACCAAGGAAAAGACCATAATTATGATTGCTCACAGACTAAAAACTGTTAGAAATGCAGACCGGATTCTTGTGGTAGACAAGGGACAGATTGTGGAACAGGGTAAGCACGATGAGCTTATGAAACAGAATGGAATCTACAAGAAATTTGTAAATGCTAGAGAATTGGCAAGTAGTTGGAAACTGGCAGTGTAAAATGCTTATTGACAAAAATTATCAATTACTCTATAATCAAACAATAGTCAAGAGGGAGTAGTCGGTACACATTTTGTGTATAGTTCTATCGACATAATGGTGGAATGACCACCCGGTATTACTTTAAATGATGAGACTCAAGATTAGCAGAGAAATAGGCTAATCTTGGGTTTTTCTTATTTTTGGGTAATTCATACAACAAAGTGAAGATGATAAGAATGGATAATATGGCTATATCTTTGCGATTAATTTGAGATTACGGAGGGAAAAATGGGATTATTAGAACTATTTTTGGTTGCAGTGGGACTTTCTATGGATGCATTTGCAGTATCAATATGTAAAGGCTTGTCGCTGGGGAAAATTAAACTTAAGCATATGGCTATTGCAGGACTTTGGTTTGGCGGATTTCAGGCATTTATGCCTGCTATAGGATATTTTGTAGGAAGCTTATTTGCAGATAATATTTCCGCAATTGATCATTGGATAGCATTCATTTTACTTGCTATAATCGGTGGATGCATGATTAAAGAGTCATTTGAAAAGGAAGATGAGATGGATTCCTGTATGGATCCAAAGTGTATGTTTGTATTGGCAGTGGCTACAAGTATTGATGCTTTGGCAGTTGGAGTTTCGTTTGCTTTCCTTAAGGTGTCAATTGTGTGGTCAGTTCTGTTTATAGGAATAATTACATTTGTTTTATCAGGTGTAGGAATAAAGATAGGAAGCATATTTGGAGCAAAATATAAGTCTAAAGCTGAGTTTGCCGGAGGTATAGTTCTTATTCTCATGGGAACAAAGATATTATTAGAGCATCTTGGAATAATCGGATAGAAGAATTGATGTTATATGCAGTTGATTTTATCTGGTATAGTTATGTTTTTTCGGTTATTAATATGAATAACTCTATCAATGTTGACTTTTGGTTTGAAACAATGGTAAAATATCAGAAATGATTTGAATAGAGGCTTTTTAACTAATATTCAGATTATGTTATATTACATTACTTTTGGGAGGACAAATACATGAAAAAATGTGGAAAGAAGTTATTGATGTTAGCTTTATCAGCTACTATGATTTTATCTTTTGTCGGTTGTGGTAAAAAGGCTATATGTGATGGTTGCGGGGAAGAGAAAAAATGCAAGGAATATGAAGTATCATTATTTGGTATGTCTGAAGATATGACACTTTGTAAAGATTGTGTAGATGAGTTAGAGGATGAAGGCATTAATTTAGACAAAAAATAATAGTTTAATATATCCTGAAAGGATGTCATATTGATGTGACATCCTTTTATGTTATATTATACCGCTGGTTCCGCTATATAGTGTAGCAAAGTATAAGTGGTTGGTGGGATAAGATAATGAACCGAAACATATATAATAACAAATTAAACAACTATAAATGGAAAGTTGTATTATAGATTATAGATAAAATATCTAATAACTAATAAGAATTAGAGTAATATGTATAAAAAGAGGTGACTATATGAAAAAGAAAACGATATCAATAGTGATTACAGCTATTTTAACATTCTCATTATATGGTTGTGGTAATGATAAGGGCGGGAAAACTACAGAGACAATATCGGAGTTATCCGCAACAGAAATAGCCACCACCGAAGAATCTATAACTGAGATTGATACAGATAATACACAGGCAACAACAGAAGCAACAACAGAAACAACAACAGAAACAACAACAG
>SVED01000112.1 GCA_015057515.1 Lachnospiraceae bacterium | reverse complement strand
AGTCTTTTTAACTTAGTGTTCATAACACTAATTACATCAGATGAATGATCTGAAACGGGAAATACTCTTCCGCCTCTTTCAGTCTTGATCTTAAGGCCAAGTTCTTCAAAAAAGGACATAGCCATAGAAGCGTCAAAGCCATAAAATGCACTATACATAAACTTAGAATTAGTAACTACATTCTTAAGCAAATCTTCTGTACTGCAATTATTGGTTAAATTACATCGTCCTTTTCCAGTAATAAAAAGCTTTCGACCTAACCTATCATTCTTTTCAATTATGATAGGTGAATATCCATTTTGTGCAAGTACAATACCTGCCATCATTCCGGCAGCTCCGCCACCTACGATTACGATTTCTCTCATTACATCAGCCTCTTCATATCTGATTTCTTAATTGTAATAACAAGAGGACAATCCTCCTTTAAAGGTTCATCCGGATCCATAACAACATTTATATCATCATTATCCTTAATTGCAATTACATTTATTCTGTATTCTTTTCTAAGATTTAGCTCTTTTAATGACTTTCCTACCCATTCTTTTCTTGGTAGTAATTCAATCAAGCTTACAGTGTCTGATAATTCAAAAAATTCAAGAAAATCCGTTGTTAATAATTTTCTTGATAATCGCATTCCAGATTCTTTCTCCGGATATACCACCTTGTCTGCTCCAACTTTATCAAATATACTTCCTGTTAATTCATCTCTTGCTTTTGCTATAACAAGTGGTACCCCTAAATCTTTAGCTGTAATTACACTCATTACACTTGGCTCCAGATAATCAGACATAGCAACAATAACCGCATCCATATTAGATAATCCCACATTTGTTAGAGCATCTGTATCACATACATCAACATTAATAGCACAAGTCACATAATCAGATAGTCTATTTATCTTTTCCTCATCCTTATCAATAACCATAACATCTGCACCGAGTTTATATAACTCAAGTGCTATACTTCTACCAAATCTACCCAATCCAATAACTGCAAATGATTTTTTCATAAATATACCTCCTCTTATATTATCCCACTATTATTTCCGCTTCAGAATAGTGTATTGAATTCTTAATTGAATATTTATTGCTAAAGGCAACAAACATGGATATAGGACCTATACGCCCAAGGTACATAGCAATAATTATAATTACTCTGCCTATGTTGTTAAGCTCTGGTGTTATTCCCCTTGACAATCCTACTGTAGCTATAGCACTAGCCACTTCAAATATGGCATCCGTTAGCGAAAATCCATTTGTTACTATTAACAATATACTAAAGAAGAAAAATGCACTGATGCTTATAAAAGCAACTGCCAAGGATTTTCTAATCAAATTATCGTTAATACTCTTATTAAACACAACCGTTTCTTTTCTACCCCTGACAACAGCTAAAACAGCGAAAAATAGTACTGCAAAAGTAACTGTTTTAATTCCTCCTGCTGTACCAACCGGAGATCCACCTATTATCATAAGCACTATACATATCATAACCGATGGTTCAGTAAGTGCACCCTGGTCTACAGCTGCAAAGCCTGCCGTTCTTAAAGTAACTGACTGGAATAAGCTGTTTAATATCTTATCTCCTAAAGTCATTTCACCAATAGTACCTGTATTGCTGTGTTCAAACAAAAATATTAGTAAACCACCAACAAAAATAAGTCCAAAAGTAATATTTATAACTAACTTGCTGTGAAGTGCCAAGTTTCTATAGAAATCTAAAGGTTTTATTTCTTTTTTAATAATTTTTTTAATTACATCAATAACATCCCACCATACTACAAATCCTATTCCACCATTAAAGATAAGCATCATAGTTGTAATTAAAACTAAAGGTGAGCTATTAAAGGATATTAAACTATTATTTCCAATAATATCTATACCTGCATTACAAAAGGCTGATATGGAATTAAAAAAGGAATACCATACACCTTTTGCCCCATATAAAGGTACAAATTCTATCATATATAAAAATGCACCTATTATTTCAATGGTAAATGTTCCAAATATAATTTTCTTTACGAATATAACCATCCCCTGTAAGTTATTAAGATTATATGCATCTTGAATAACCATTCTATCTTTTAAAGTAACCTTTTTATTGAACATCAAAAGAATAGATGAAGTAAATGCCACAATACCTAATCCACCTAATTGTATTAATATTAAAATTACGATTTTTCCAAACAAAGTCCAATATGAAAATGTATCAACCACAACAAGACCAGTAACACATACTGATGTTGTAGAAGTAAAAAGTGCTGTCAAAAAATTAGATTCCCCAGATACAGTTGCCACTGGCAGAGAAAGTAAAATGGCACCAATTAAAATAGCACACAAAAAACCAAGGATTATTTGCGATGTGGTTGACAATCCCTTTTTCTTTCTTTCAAATAAAATATCTGCTTTAATATTAGTTTTCATATACTCTCCAAAATATTTTTAAGAGACGGGACAAAAACATCCCGTCTCTTTAATTAGCATAATATAAAAGTGTTAGTAATTAATAATTATACTGGATATGTTTTATTCTCAGTATTTGCAAGAGTTGAGTCAACTCCTGTCTGCTGTGCTTCTCTATATTTGAAGAAGTCCATGGCAACCTGTGGGAACAATGCATAAGTAAGAACGTCCTCATCCTGCTGCTTATACTGTGCCATTTCTTTCTCAAGCTTATCAAGCTCATTTTCAATAAGATCTGCAGGTCTACATGTAATAGGCTCCTTATCACCAATAACCTTCTTTCTAACCTCTGGATCAACTGGAAGTACAGACTGACCATACTCACCAGCAACAAGAGCCTTAGATTCCTTAGTACACATCTTATATCTCTCGCCAGTTACAACGTTAAGTACTGCCTGAGTACCAACAATCTGGCTTGATGGAGTAACAAGAGGTGGCTCACCATAGTCCTTACGAACTCTTGGAACTTCCTCAAGAACCTCTGTAAACTTATCCTCAGCATTCATCTCCTTAAGCTGTGATACAAGGTTTGATAACATACCACCTGGTACCTGATAAAGAAGTGTCTTAATATCAACACCCATAACCTTTGGATTGAGAAGACCACTAGCTAGCCACTCTTCTCTCATTGGCTTGAAGTAATCAGCTATCTCAACAAGAAGGTTCTCATCGAATCCTGGATCATACTCTGTACCCTCAAATGCCTTAGCCATAACCTCTGTTGCAGGCTGGCTAGTACCGAGAGCCATTGGTGACATAGCTGTATCGATAATATCACAACCAGCTTCTACAGCCTTCATGTATGTCATAGATGCAACACCTGAAGTGTAATGTGTATGAAGCTGAATTGGGAGTGATGTACTCTCCTTAAGTGCTGTAACAAGCTCAGTTGCCTTATATGGAACAAGAAGACCTGCCATATCCTTGATACAAATAGAATTAGCACCCATATCCTCAAT
>SVED01000038.1 GCA_015057515.1 Lachnospiraceae bacterium | reverse complement strand
GGTATGAATACCAACATAAATACGCACAAAAAAACTGGTAAAACACTATATAACCTTTCTTTTATGCTTTTTATACTATTTTCATTAATAGTCGCCATACTTATTTTACTATAATTTCTTACTACACTCCCAAGAACTCTTTCATTAGCTGCAATTTCACTATCTGTTATATCATTTTCGTATGCAGCAAACATTAGTCCACTCATAGAACGTTGCAGGGAATGGTTATCTTCCATATCCATTGCAACGTTAATACTATCTATGGAAGTTAGGATAACTGGCAACTCTTCCTTTTCAATATAGTAATCCATATATATATTTCTATAGTCATAAAGTTGTCCATTTCCTGATGAAGATATACCAACTATTCTTGTTCCGTCCTCAATTATTCCAACAATTTCTACGGTCAATCCATTGTTGGGCTGAAGCATATATACGTCACACATATCAATTCTCATACCAACACTTAAATCATAGTCACTGTCTAATATTACAGCTTCAATAATACCATCTGTTCTATTAGGATTAATCCATCTTCCTTCTTTTAGCTTTGGTCTGAATGCATCTATAATTTCTTTATCATACGCAAATGTAATATATTGCAATTCATCCCCTTGTAAATTATAATATACTGCCCATGGCATATACATACTTATTATATCCGTCTTTGACAACTCATTTTCTAACACATCTGAGCTTTCTATAGCAATTGAATCATATATAACTGTTTCAAAACGATATATATCTCCTTTTTGTTTATAATAATCGGAAAAATTACTATAATAATTGTAAAAATAGGATGCAATAGAAGTTGCACACATGGTACAAGCAAACACTACTATCATCTGGATAATGATTATACTATTCATAAACCAATTGTTATTTATCTCTTTAAATGTTTGTTTTAAGTACACATAATCACCTCCTAACACTTCATTTGCTCAAGGATTTTTTTTCGATTATCACAAAATACAAGTATTGCACAAACAAAAAATGATATACCAATATATATACCAAATAAAACGCCATACAATTTGTCTGTATAGGCATTCAACATATATGGAAAATATTCACTTATACTTGGAAGAATAATTTTATCATACAAAAAAGTACCAGCTAAATATATTGGTATTGTAATCATCAAACATTCAATCAAATTATAAAAAGATGCTTTGGTTGAAGTCATTCCACATAATCGATATATTGCAGTTTTCTTTTTTCTTTTACTCAAAATATACTTATAGAGTATCATGAAATTAAGTGCTGATATAAATGATGTTAATGCAGCTATAACAATAACTGTTCTATACATATAATATGAATCTCTGTCTAATGTTGGTAATTCTAATATATATACCATATCGCCAAGTTTATTTTTAAATGTTTCTGCAATCCTATCATATGTTGGTTTCGTAATTCCTCTGTCAAACATTATCGCTGAATTTTCCATATAAGTATCATTGTCAATTGATCGTATAGGTATCATAGCACCATCTATAGACCATGACTGATACCCAATAATTTCATACTCTTTATCATCAATAATAAGTGTTGTTTCATCAACCATAATAGAATCTAGATAAGGGGTAAGATTGTCATATAACCTATAGTCATAACATAATGCAACATTACTCCCCTTTCGTTCATCCATATCACCCCAATATGCACCGGAAATCATTCCGTTAACCCTGCTATTATACACAAAATCATCACTTATGCTAATTTCGTTATCTCTTACTCCAAATCTAAAGTCAAATCTACATCCATCAAGCAGAGCGTTAGCAGTTATTACACTAATTTTTTCCTCTAATTCAGAACTATATGATGCTATCTCATCCACACATTCCATAAACATTTCCTGTGTAACATACTCTCCTTGCATATCACTTTTGTTCAAAAAAATAATAGACATTATTAATTCGCCTTCGCTCACTTCATTTTCAAGAACAATATTATAATTTTGATATATACCGTAAGAAAAGTTAATTACAATAGCAGATATAAATATACTTGCAATAATCAGTACTGATACTAATTTTGAGTCAGAAAAAAAATTTTTTAGATTTTTTAAAATATACTTCATAATACAGTCCTTTCATAATATCAAGGTGTATTTACACACACCTTGATATTGTTAAACTCTAATTAACCTGAACTCTTAGCGTTTCAAGCTGTGTTGTAGATATTGACGTACCAGCGTATATTGTTGTTTGAGCATATGTATTACATGTTATAGGTACATTATACAAAGTTCTTTGTCGTACTCCACCAGCACTAGTATTAAGTGAAACATTAGTGCTATCATATAAAGAACCATTAGGATAATATGCCTGTAATGACACGGTCATCATTTTTGTAGAAGTCGTCAAATTTGTTCCTTCAGCTAAATAAAAATTCGTACTTGAACTATCATTACCATACGCAGCAGATATTTTACAATAATTTCCTGATTTAGTAGCTCCTGCGCCTTTTGTAACTATATAGCCAACACACATAACACTTACAATCATACAAATTAATAATACCGAAAACAACTTACTTTTTTTACACATAATTTTCCCCTCGTTCTCTTTTGAAATTGAGCTTAAATCCGCTATTGCCATAACAACAAATAGTAACACATACACGTACAAGCTATGATTCTGTATCAACTATTTTCCCATCACTAAGCTCTATAATTCTGTCGCACTTGTCTGCAACCCTCATATCATGAGTAACTATAACAATAGTCTTTCCCATATCATTTAGTATCTTAAATACCTTCATTATCTCTTCTGCAGTTTTAGTATCTAATGAACCAGTTGGCTCATCAGCCAAAACAATAGATGGATTATTAGCAATAGCCCTAGCAATAGCCACACGTTGCTTTTGCCCACCAGATAATTTACTACATCTTTTATTCGAAAGTTCGGATATGTTTATTATTTCTAATACATCCTTTGCTAATTTCTTTCTTTCTTTTGCTCTTCTTTTGGAAAAATCTAATGGTAGCATAATGTTTTCAATAACAGTGAAATTTTCTACCAAGGCAAAATCTTGCATTATTATTCCGAAGTATGAATTTCTAATTTCTGCACGTTTACCCTCTCTGAAATCATCCACTAAAACACCATCAAGATAATATTCTCCACTTTCAAAAGTATCAATAAATCCAAGCAAATGTAATAGTGTTGATTTCCCAGCTCCTGACCTACCCATTATTGCAACCATTTCACCTTTATTAATTTGTAAATTCACATCATACAAAGCCTGAAACTGATTTTCTTTTTTATAATTATATATCTTATCTATACCCTTAAGTTTAATCATGATATACCTCCTTAGACCTTAGTAACCAATATATTCTTTGGGGAGCTGTTATTTATTATTCTGTATGGCAAAATTATTGATGCAAATATACATAAAAAAACATATAACAAACAAATTCCAATATGTATAATACTAAATTCAAATACTGTATTATCTAAAACATTAAATTTTAACATAAATAAAAAAACTACCGAGGTGATAATAAAAGCTCCAAACTGAAGAATACTTTGCTGCAAAATCTGTATTTTTATACAATCACTCCACTTTAAGCCTACTGTATAATATATGGCATAATTTTTTAACTGTGACCTTGTCATCATAGCCGAGGAACAGATAACTGACATTATTATTAGAACAAGAAGACCTATAAAAATAGGCAATACTTCATCTAATTGATTCCATATATATTTTTTACTATTTTTCATAACTTGATCCATATTCATTTTTTTATCCAAATTACATTTTTCACTTGAAATAACAGATTCTATGTAATCAATTTCTGAACTTTTAATATCATTATCAAAATTAATAAATTGAATACCTGATATGGCAGTAGTAATATGTGGTGAGCCCAATAGTTCATTTTCAGCATTTCGCAAATCTTCTTTCAAAAAAAACAAATATGGTCTAACATCGAAGTCAATTGAATACATAAAAAAGCAATCTCGTACATCATCATATTCCTCTACATAAGAAGCCGGTGCACCTATAATATACGTATTATCTGAGACTACCCCCACTATCTTTATAGTGATTTTTTCCTCTAATTGCTCACCAAAAAAATCTGTAGTTATATATATTTCATCTCCTACTTCAATACCAGCTTTATTATTAGTAATTACTGCTTCAACCACCGACGACTTATTATCAGACTCTTTCAGCCATCTGCCGTCATCCATATCTGGTACAAATGTAGCTGCCACTTCATTGTCATATGCAATTGTTTTAGGCTCATAGTTATCCCATATATCCTCATAATCATATGTAGCCCAAACATTATATGTAGAAAAAATCTTTGTATTAGGAAACAACTCCTCTATTTCTTTTTTTTCACAACAAATCATATTATCAGGATTACTACCTGCCCACATAAAATGTTGCGCATTCAAAACAACACCCTCATCTCCAATTAAATCATGTACTGCCTTATACTTATCATATCTGGATGTAAAAACAGAAATCCCAAGCAACAACGCAATAATTACTATAATTGATTGAAACATTATGAACATACATAAAATCATATTATTGGATATTTCCATTTTACTCATCTTCCACAAATGCATACTTTCATCCCTCTCTCATAATTTTGTTCTTCTTAACATTGCATACTATTGTAAATATCAATATAGCTAACGATACAACTAGATACATCACAAATAACGAAACATATACCATATTATTATAATAAGAAAAACCATACTGATATTTATTTGAAATCCATGGCAATACTACTTTTGCAAATACCATAGCCGAAAGTATATACAATGGCACGGTAAGCAATATACACTCACCCAGATAGATAACAACAGCATACATATATTTTAACCCACATAGTCTCATATATGATAATTGTTGCTCTCTCCTTTTTATTATATATCTATACAATAAAGCAAAATTAATAGAAGCAATAAAGGATATCAATATAGTAATATATACGATAGTATTATATAACCTTGCTTTGTCCACATCTGGAAATTTAATTTTATCTACCGTCATCATATATCCGAAAGCTTTATCTGATGCTTCGCAGATTTTATTATATGTATATAAATCAATATTTTTATCAAAATAAATCCAAAGTCCACCATCAATAATAGTATCATCCGGTAAGGCACTAATCGAAATAAGAGGTTCATCAAGTCCATTACAGTGATATCCTATAATTTCATATAAATCATCTCCAATTTTTATATGAGTATCGTTGTACTTCATCTCACTTGATATTGGCAAATCACCGTTATTTATTCTTTCATCAAAAGCAAGTGCAACCTTTGTACCATTTTTATATTCTTCCTCTGTAAAATACCTTCCTGATACAACAAACATCTGTGAGTTATCTAACTGCAACGGACTTACAACAAAACCATCCTCATCATAAGAAAAAGCCAAGTGTATATTATAATTAAAGTAACTGGCATTTCCATTAACAACCGTTATATGTTCACATATTTCTAAACCCAATTCTTCACCAAATTGTCTTAACATATCAATCGTTATAGCTTCACCTTTGTAGTCTGAATATTTGAACTGTCCAGCATCAGATACAATTTCTCGTTCTAGTCTATAATTCCCCTGCAAAATAATATAATCCTGTTCATCGCCAGCATTTTCTTTTTTTATCTGATAATTATTATATACACCATAAGAAAAATGAATCATAAAGCTTGATACAATTATCATAAACATTGTCAAAAAAAACACTATTGTATCATTTTGTATAAAACTTTTAATGTTATAATATATGTATTTCATAACACTCTCCCTTTGCATTTTTTACACAATATCTTTCACAATTCTTAAAAAACATATTAATCAAACTACGATTCTATCTCTTTTCATTTGTGACACCAACGTTACCAAAATAACAATCAAAGAAACACCAAAATATATGCCCGCCAAGGACAAATACACAAAGCTATTATATCTATAAAAGCCATATTCATACATATTTGACAGCTTAGGTAAAAGATACTTTGCATATATAAATGTTACAACTGTATACACCGGTAAAGTGAGTAAAATACATTCTCCCAAATAGATTATCATTGCTTTGCTATAACTCAATCCACACATTCTCATATATGATAGTTGAACATTTCGTTTTTTTAATATATATCTATACAATATAGTAAAATTAATTGCCGCTATTAAAGAAATAATCGCAACAATTATAATTATGGTGTTATATAATCTTATGGTATCTATATCCGGTAATTCAACAGGCTGAACAGTGAACATATCGCCAAACACCTTATCACTAGCCTCACAGATCTGATTATATATATAGAGATCAATATTTTTATCAAAATAAATATGTATATATCCATCGATAATGGTATCTTTCGGCAAAGAGGTTATTGGTATTATGGGCTGATCCAGATACTCTCGATGAACTCCAATAATCTCGTACAATTCATCTCCAATCTTTATATGAGTATCACTGTATTCCATTTCCTGACTAATCGGTAACTGACCACTATTAACAAACTCATCAAAGATTATGGCCACTTTATCTCCATTTTTGAACTCTTCCTCTGTAAAATAACGTCCAGATACAATATGTTCATAAGAATGATTATTTAATTGCTCTTCACAAACTGTGAAACCATCCTTATCAAAAGAAAAGGTTTCAATTAACTCATAATTAAAATAACTGGCATGTACAAATACAACATCAATATGTTTCCATACCTCTTGTTCTAATTCTTTTCCAAATTTCTCCACCATACCTATAGTTGCTGCTTTACCTTCATAATCCAAATACTTAAACTGACCAGCCGGATGAACTATCTGACGTTCAAATTCATAATCACCAAGTAAAACAATGTAATCCTGCTCCTCTTTAGAACTCTCTTTTTTCATTTCATAATTTTGATATACAGCATAAGAAAAATTAATCATAAAACAGGAAATGGAAATTGTAACTATAGTCAAAAAAAACACCAATGTATCATCAATAAAAAAAGATTTTATATTACGAAATATATATTTCATACCATTATCCTCAATTATTTTATCCTTTTCTCTAAATACTCCACATATCCAGAAGCTGGTGCACTAGAATTATATATAGTAGCATGACCATAAACAGTATTATATGCTGCAGCACTTACTCCTTCTATAGCTACCATACCACCACTTGCGGATGTATTATGTCCTGTTGAGCTAATTACTGAACCATTACCTTTAACTGAAGCTGTAATATACCGAGGAATATTTGATGTATTCGTTACATAAACACTAGCAATACCATTATAATATCTACCCTCTAATGTTGCATAATCCCCATAATCAAATACCTGACTTCCAAAAACAAATACTGTGGAACACATTATTCCCATTACTAATAGAAGTCTAAATAGTTTTTTATTTCTCATATGTAATAATCCCCCTGTATTATTTTAAAGTTTTTTGTAAAATTTCTGCTGTACCGGTTGATGGCGAGGCAGAATTATACACAACACAGTATGCTTTTACAGTGCTATAGGCAGATACCTCATATCCACCTGAATTGATATAATTTCCTACTCCTACTGCTCCCGACTGAGAACATAGTGTATTATAATTCCCATCTTTCAGAGATACTGTTATATACTTTGACACAGTTGATATATTCTTTGCTGATGCTGATGCAAGTTGTTGATTTATATCTGCATAATATATACAGTGTCCATCTAATTCAGCATATTTTCCTTTTGTAGCAGCTGCATTAGCACAAATAGAAAATAGTCCTACAACAGCCAAACACACAACAAGAAACATTCCGATTAATTTTTGACTAGTTTTAAATTTACTCATCACCATTTCCTCCTTTTCAAGTTCCTCACAAGGTATACAATTGTGCACCCTGTGAAATCATTTGTTGCTACATTCTACTTACTTTTCTCTACAGCTTTCTTAACAGCTTCAGGCATCTTTGTTTCATAAATCATAATAGGCATACTTCTTCCATATGAATTCATAGCTGTTTTTTCAGCAAGCTTTTGTATCTTTTCCTTGATATTAAGCTTCATACATCTCCCCTCCCTTCTCTTTTGGAATTAAGGTTAAAGCCTCTATTGTCATAGCAATAATTAGCACCTTAGTCAAAACCTCTGGCATAAATATATGTGCTATCAATGTTACTGCAACAACATAAATTACGGCTTTAACTTTCTTTTGCTTACGTATCCTATAATCCTTTATTGGATTATTAGAAGTACTTACAGGTGCACGATGTGCCACTACTATAAAAGTTGATGCAAATAAACCAATGTATAAAGGTATACCTATATGAACATACGTCCCTAATAAACTAAGCAACCAACACATCAAAACCGCTAGCATACATCCTAAACTGGTTTTCATATGTAATCCCCCTGCGTTTGCTCTAAGTCCTGAAAACCCTATCAAAAAAGCTATAGTCTCAGGTAATATTCCGCACATTCTCCCGAGAACAAGAAGAACTATCAATTTGTAAATAGCTTCTATGATAATTTCTATACCATAACACATTATCTGAAACTCATCACAGTCATATGTATAGTCTTTACCCAAGCTCCAAGATGTTATCTTTTTTGACATTATTTGTATCATATTGGTACTCCTTCAACATTGGTTATTTACAAGTTTAATTTTAACAAATCTTGTTATTTTTTAAATAATTCTGTCACGAGCGCTTGGATTTTTGTCATGAGCGCATCATTTATGCATTTTACAACATCATTTGACCATATTGATTTGACAAAAAAAACCTCATGTAATAAATTAAACATATAACCACTTAAGGAGAAAAATATGACTGATTTATCTATTGAATATATATTATTTTCTATATTAACTAATTCTATTGTTATGTGGATAACCATGACTACTATTCCCAGAATTAAATTTACTCCAAAAACCTTTATAACCTTTGTGTTATGCCTTATTTTGTGTAGCATACTATCACTTTGCAATCTCATATATCCATCAGTTATTATCCTTGTTATAATCATTGGTATATTTACAAGCAATCATCTAATTGGCATGATACTTGCATCTATTAGTTATGTTATATGTGTTGTTTATAATTATATTGCCCTTACACTATGGCAATATATCGCTGGTGTAACACAAGCACATCTAATGTCTAGCATGATTAACCAAACCTGTTTTTATCTATTCTTCTTCCCGACTCTATATCTCATACTACGAGGAATTAGATGGATTATTGATAAATTTCCTAGACCTGATAAGCTTTCACACAAAACATTAGGTATAAGCCTACTTATCCTATTGCTGGTATGCTCTGCAATTTTAGTTGCTAATTTTACCTACGAACAATCAAAAGGCTATCCTGCTGAATTGATGAGTTCAAATCTTAAATTATTTATACTTTTATTTGCGCTGATGGCCATTCTTATTACCATTATCATAATAATGGTTTACAAGGATGCTAGAACTAATATAGAATTAAATGAGCTTGAACACTTAAAGCAATACACAGAAGAGGTTGAAAATATGTACACCTCACTAAGACGATTTAAGCACGATTATGCAAATATTCTGTTTAGTATGAAACACTACATAGAGACTGCTCAATACAAAGAATTAAATACATATTACGACACTCAGGTTATTCCATTAGTCACTTCTCTAGATGCCAGTTCTCCTGCACTAGAGTTATTATCTAATATGAAGGTTCCTGAGTTAAAAAGTATTTTATATTTTAAAATTATGGAAGCTTCAAAACAAAACATAAGCACAACCTTAGAGGTAAAATGGTCTGTTGAGCGTATCAATCTTAAGTCAATTGACCTGACACGTATGGTTGGAATTTTGCTTGATAATGCCATAGAAGAAACTGTTCTAATCACCGACCCTTCCAAGAGACTCATCAGTATATCTTGTATCCAGAAGGACACAGGGGTAACTATTATAATCAGCAATCCTTCTGAAAAAGAACATATTAACTTAGCTGATATTAGAAAAGATGGATATTCTACAAAGGGTAATAATCACGGCTTGGGCTTATCAAACATAAATGAAATACTAAAAAAGAATGACAATATATACTTGTCAACCTCCTTTGTTGACCAAGTATTTACACAAACTCTGGATATAGACGACTAAACTACGTACAAAAGGATGAAAACACATGCTAAATATATACATATGCGAGGATGAAGCTCCTCAAAGAGATTTTTTACAAGAACTTATTTCTTCAAATCAAAATATACAAAATAGTAACACAAGCTTCGTTGGCGCCTACGAATCACCAGCAGATTTAATTAACCTACTTAACAAACAACAAACAAACGATATAGGACTATACTTTTTAGATATTGATTTAAATTCTGAAATGGATGGTTTTGAGCTTGCAACCTATATTAGAAAACACGATCCTAGAGGATTTATAGTAATTGTAACCACTCATTCCGAGATGCTTCCCCTCACCTTTGAATATATGATTGAACCACTTGGTTACATCATAAAAGGCTCATCTACAGAAATGGAAAAACAATTAAATGCTTGCATAGACAAGGCTATTTATCGTTACGGAATTTTAATTGAACTAGCAAAAAATAATAAAACTATAAAATTTAACCGGGGCACAAAAAATTACTATATAAATACAGATACTATACAACATATAACATGTAGTCATATTCCACATGTAATTGAAGTGTTTACTGTAGACTCGATTATTCAGCCAAGGGGTAATATTTCAGAGCTTGTTAAACTATTACCTTCCAATTTTATGCAAATTTCAAGAGAAACTATAGTGAATCTGAATTTCATTAAAGAAGTTGACAAAGAAAATCACAAGCTTATTCTTCAAAACAATGCCACCTTCAATATTTCATGGAGAAAACAAAATGAGCTAATAAAAGCTATAGAAAAAAAGAAATGATACAGTTTCCTATGTTTAACTGTATCATTTCTTTTTTTATATCTATGAACTTATTCAACCACTGTATACCCATCCACATCAAGGTAATAATATATATAATCCTCCTCCTCGTAGCACTTCAATTCTCCAGATATAACTATCTCCTGGTCATCTTTTGGATACTCATCCGGATAGGTGTGAGCACCTTCGTCCCAAATAAACTCAAAACCACTTTCACAGCATGCCTGTGCATCAGTAATTATAACATAGTGATAGTAGTTTCCTGTCACATCATAATACAAGGCATAGTAAGGACCTTGAATCTTCATTGTTTTGCCTAAATATGAATCGGGGTCTCTCATAATATGACTAACCTGCGAAAACACCATATTAGCAGGCATTACAGTCATATCAATATCTACTGTAGGGTCAGGTTCTCCTGTAAATTCCTCTTCATTTATCTGAAATTCAGTAGTAATTTCCTCATATATAATAATCTCTGAGGTTGTTTCACTAGTAACTTCCTCCGTTATAGTCTCAGTAGTCATCTCCGTTGTAGTTTCTGCCGTAGCCTCATTTTGAGCCGCAATAGAATCCACCATGGATTGCTCTGTCTGGCTATTTCTATTTCCTGTCTTATTTTTGTTCCCACAACCAACCAATCCAAGACAAAAAACAATTATAAAAAGTGGTATCAGCTTATATCTTTTCACTATGCCCTACCCCTTCCTGTAACAAAACCAACAAGTGAGAACAGTAAAAATGCAACCATATCAACAGCTACAATTGTTGAACCTACTGGTGTATCATTTAAAATAGATACGATAAGTCCTGTTGTAGCACATATTACACTTAATATTCCTGAACAAATTACCACAGACTTAAAGTTCTTAAACACTCTCATAGCAGAAAGAGCTGGGAATATAACCAATGCTGACACAAGTAATGAGCCCACCAAATTCATAGCAAGTACAATAATTATTGCGATAATAACAGCAAGAGAAGTATTATATGCACTTGCTCTTATGCCGGTTGCTCGTGCAAAATTTTCATCAAAAGTAACTGCAAATACTTTGTTATAGTAAAATATATAAAATATCACTACTACCACAGACATTATCACACATATCAGTACATCAGAATCACTAAGTGTAAGTATTGATGTGGATCCAAAAAGTGTGGTACAAACATCTGTAGCTACATTTGTTGATGGCGGAAATTTGTTTATAAGCAGATAACCTACCGCCAAAGAACCCACAGATATCATAGCTATAGCTGCGTCACCGTTTATTTTGGCGTTCTGACCGGTTTTTAACATAAGAACCGCTGCTCCAATTGTGACAGGTAATATAAGTAACATATTGTTGCTTAAGCTACTTATCATTGCAACACACATTGCTGCAAATGCAACGTGAGAAAGACCGTCACCAATATATGAAAATCTCTTTAAGACAAGGGTTACACCTAAAAGAGATGCACAAAAAGCTATAAGTATGCCTACTATAAAAGCTCTTTTTACAAAATCCATCTCAAAATATCTGGCAAGGGTGACCATTACGTCAGATTTCATAAGTATATTCATTACTCTTCACCTCCCTGACCATAGGCAAAAAGCTTGCCTTTTTCGCTTTCAAGATACGCCTCTTTGGATTGATAAAATACTGGTTTGTCACTTACATAAAGTATTTTTGTGGCATATTTTAGAGCGGCATGAATATCATGAGAAATCATAATAATTGTTATTCCTTCTTTGTTCAGGCTTTCAATAAGGTCATACATTTCTGTAGTTACAACTGGATCAAGGCCTGCTACTGGCTCATCCAACAAAAGCATCTTCTTTGTTGCACACAAAGCTCTGGCAAGCAAAACTCTCTGCTGTTGACCACCGGAAAGGTCTCTGTAACACTTTTTTGCTAAACCTTCAATGCCCAACTTCATCATGATTTCTTCAGCCCGCTTTTTCTCCTCCTTGTTATAAAATGGTCTAATACCCATATTATTGAGAAATCCAGACATAACTATCTCGCGTACTGAAGCTGGAAAATCCTTTTGAACGATTGTCTGCTGAGGTAAATAACCAATCTCTGTATGCTTTAATCCATCCCCAGTCTCTATCTTTCCTGACATAGGAGCTCTAAGACCCAAAAGTCCTTTCATAAGAGTACTCTTTCCTGAACCATTTTCTCCAATTATGCATAAATAATCCCCAGTATTAACTTGAAAATCCAGATGTTCAACAACTACCTTACCCTCGTAACCCATTGAAACATCCTGACACCTTAACAAAGACATTTTATTCTTCCTTTCTTTTGGTATTCACCAAATATATACCTACGCATACCAAAGCTAAAGCTATTACATATTTATAATTTAATTTATTTCCTTCATTTAAAAGAATCGTTGATAATATAACACCAAACACAGGATTAGTAAAGCCAAATACCGCTATCCGTGACACAGGATTATATTTCAAAAGTACTCCCCACAATGTATATGCTACAGCTGATATAAATCCTAAATATATAAGCATTACATATGCTTTTCCTCCTTGTGCAGCTATGTCTCCACCTGCCATGGTGCCCACAAGCATAAGTATAAGCCCTCCTACAAAGAACTGCCAGCCACTTAACATTACGGTATCTGCCTTTGAGGAATAGTGTTTTATCATTAGTGTTGATAGTCCATAGGCAATGGTCGCAGCAAGTAAAAAGCCTTCCCCTGTAATTTCAAAACCACCATCTATACCCTCCGGCGACATATTGACAAGGACAATACCCGTAAATCCAAAGATACATCCAGTTAATATTCTTGTTGTTAATTTTTCTTTATGGGAAGTAATATTACCTTCTTTATCCGGAACCCTTATACTGATTATACAAGCCATAACAATAGCCACAAAAACATTCGAACCGGTTATAATTGCAGATTTTACTCCGCTTGTATTAGTTAAACCAATATAAAAGAATAAATATTGTAGCACTGTCTGAAAAGCACATAGAACAAACACAGCTTTTACTTCCATTACATTTTGAGGGGCAATGATTTTTTTATTAGTTATGCTATTAAATATAATAACCATAAGGCCTGCTATGGCAAATCTCATACCAGCAAAAAGAAGCTTATCGCCTGTTGTCTCTACGTTATACCACTGACATCCAAGCTTAATGCAGGAAAAAGAACTTCCCCATAGACCATTACATATCAGTGCACATACTACAATGCCCCAAGTTTTTTTAAATATTATTTTATCTGTATCTTCTCTCATTTATCAATCCTCTAAAACTACAAGAACTCTATCACATATTTCTACAGTATCTGCTGTTACCCTACAATCATAAGCAAGGATGTTCACCCCCTGCAAAGATGCCTCCTTAAGAGCCTGAGCAAATTCCTTATGTTTATCTACGGCAGGGGTAAAATAATTTACATCCTTCATCTGAACCACAAAAAATATATAGGCCTCGTACCCCTCTTTAACAGCTTCAACCAGCTCCTTTATATGTTTTACTCCTCTTTGGGTAGGAGCATCAGGAAAGCTTACAACGTTATCGTTCTCTAAGGTAACTCCTTTTACCTCAATGAAAATCTTTCTGTCCCCAGCCTCAATGTAAAAGTCAAACCTAGACTTGCCATAGGTTTTTTCTCTCTTTATATAGGTTATATCCTTTATAATATCCTGATTTTTCAACCATTCCTCAACGAGATAATTAGGTAGTTGAGAATCCATATTTATTATTCGGTCTCCCTTTACAGCCGACACAAGATCATAGGCAGTTTTTCTATCAGGATTATCACTTTTTTCAAGAAAAACTGTAGTTTCCGGCACAAGAATTTCTCTGCATCTTCCGGTATTTTTTACATGAACAATATGCTCTACCCCTTCGATATTAACCCGAGCAACAAAACGGTTTGGACGCTCTATAAAAATGCCTTCTATAATATTTTTATATTTCATATTATTTTCCTCACAAAAAACTGCAAACAAAAAATGCAAATCATTTGCATTTTAAAGATTATACCAAACACCTAATTGTGTCAATATAAATTTGCAAACAATTTGCATTTTATACAACTATTTTTTAATTAAAATATACTAATTCTTCACTGGCCGGAGAAGTCATTGCAACCTTTGTTGCCTTAAGCACAGGTCCTTCCCCCTCAAACTCAGGATAATATTCCTTTCCAATGGTAGCTGTAACCATAACCCACTGTCTGTCCTTAAGGTTTTTAGCACCTTCATAGTAACATTTAAAACCAATAAATGCTATATCATCAGCACAACAAGTCATAGCAAATCTGCCAGGTACAAACTCATTTGAAGCATAGGCTGATGGTCTGTGAACCATAGCCTTAAACACTATTTGTTTCCCAACATATTTGTCTGGGTTATCACAGGAATCAATATACCATATACCAAAATCTTCCTCACTAAGTTCAATTAAATCCTTTGTCATGTCATAAGGAAGCTCAAACTCCTCATCATCAACCTGAGCTATGCCGTCTTGATTTTCAAATATAACCTGAGCTCTTCTGTTGATGGCCTTGATACCTTTTCTATACTCAGCACGTTTGGTGTTCTCATCGCAACGATTAAACACTATCATATCAGCAGTTGCAAGCTGCTCCATCATAATGGACTTCATATTAGCCATATACACATCATAAGTAGATGCATTTACAAAAGTAATAACCTGGACAATAGTCCAGCCCTTAGGAACTCTTATCCCAAAAAGCTTGTCCATCATCCACATACCATTGTACTCAATCATAACTCTTGTAGGATTGTACTTTGCCTGAAGATCTAAAAGATGGTCTGTATTTACATCCTCTTCATCAAGATATTCCACAAATATATTTTTACTTCTTAAATAGTCCTCATCGTATTCCTCTATTCCTTCCTCACAAGCCAAAAGAAGTGTTGGGTCACCCTCGGTAAAACCTCTCTCAATCAAGGTTTCATTGGCAAAGGTTGTCTTTCCACTCTCTAAAAAACCGAGAAACATATATACAGGAATCTCTTTTACCACGTCTTTTTTCATATTAATCACCTATCTGTTTAACTAAGCTTGAAAAGCTCAACAAGTAAATCCTCATTTATGTTGCTTCCTATTACACAAAGCTTTCCGGTATAGTCAGGTTTACCCTTTCTAATCTCATATTCGCCTGGTACTAAATCAAAATAAATCCATTCATTCTCGGTATTAGGCACAATTCCCTTTGCTCTAAGAATAACACCATACTTATCTGACTCATAGGCAAGCTCTTCTAAGATACTCTTCATATCCTCATCTGCATACTTAACAGCTGTTTCTTTACCCCAGCTGGTGAATACCTCATCTGCATGGTGATGATGTCCGTCATGGTCATGACATCCACAGGTACAGCCTTCTCCATGTTCATGGTGATGGTGTTCATGGTCATGATGGTGTCCGCAACAACACTCTTCATTTTCATAATGATGCTCATGGTCATGGTGGTGTCCGCAGCAACACTCTTCATCTTCATGATGATGCTCATGGTCATGGTGGTGTCCACAACAGCACTCTTCATCCTCATGATGATGCTCGTGGTCATGATGGTGTCCGCAACAACACTCTTCATCCTCATGATGGTGCTCATGGTCATGGTGGTGTCCGCAGCAACACTCTCCATCTTCATGATGGTGATGATGCGCATGCTCCTTAGTTTCCTTCATCATAGCTTCAAGAGTATTAGAATGTTCCATAGCTTCTAATATAGTCTTCCCATCTATATCATCCCATGGAGTTGTAATAATTGCTGCATTCTCGTTATGCTCACGAAGAAGCTTAACTGCATTTAATATTTTTTCTTCTTTTACATTCTGTGTACGGCTTAGGACAATTGTACCAGCGCTTTCTACCTGATTGTTAAAGAACTCACCAAAGTTCTTCATATACATCTTACACTTTGCCACATCGACAACTGTAGTTGCACTATTTACATTAACTTCAACCTGCTCTTTAATATCTTCAACTGCTTTAATTACATCTGAAAGTTTACCCACTCCTGATGGCTCAATAATTACTCTGTCTGGTGTGTAATCTGTTATGACCTGCTTTAAGGCTGTCCCAAAATCACCAACAAGAGAACAACATATACAGCCTGAATTCATTTCAGTAATTTCTACACCTGCATCCTTTAAAAAGCCACCATCTATACCTATCTCACCAAATTCATTTTCAATGAGAACAAGCTTCTCACCAGAAAAAGCCTGATCAATAAGTTTCTTAATAAGAGTGGTCTTACCAGCTCCCAGGAAACCTGAAATTATATCTATTTTAGTCATTCTAACGTCCTCCTATACTATTATTAGGTATACTATCAAAACTAAATTAATGATGTACTAAAATATCTCTCAACTCTATCTGGAAGTACAGTTGCAATAACCTTATCTTCTCCGTACTTCTTAGCCATTTGCATAGCTGTCCAGACATTTGCACCAGATGATGTACCAACTAAAAGTCCCTGCACTCTCGCAAGCTGTCTTGCAGTCTCAATTGCATCCTCATCTGTAACTTCAACAATATCAGTAATAATACTAGTATCAAGAATCTCTGGGATAAATCCATCTCCGATACCCTGTATCTGATGAAGTCCAGGTTCATGTCCAAGAAGTGCGGAAACATTCTTTGGTTCAACAGCAACAATCTTTGTATCAGGATTAAGCTCAAGCAAATACTTGGCAACTCCTGCCAAAGTACCACCACTACCGATACCAGAAACATATATATCTATTGGCTTACCAAGCTGTTCAACAAGTTCTCTTGCTGTAGTTCTATAATGAATATCCGGATTTGCCTGATTTACAAACTGCTGTGGCATAAAATACTTCTCTGGATCAGAATTATATATTTCTGTTGCCTTATCAACAGAACCACCTATACTAAGCTTCGGCTCAGTGAGAACAAGCTTTGCACCCAAGGCCTTAATAATCTTTTTACGCTCCTCACTCATATTCTCAGGCATAACAATAATAACATCATAGCCTTTTCTTATACCACAGAGCGCAAGACCAATACCAGTGTTACCGCTGGTAGGTTCAATAATAGTCATACCTGGCTTAAGCTCACCCTTAGCCTCAGCTACCTCTAACATATTCTTTGCTATTCTATCTTTTATACTTCCTCCCGGATTTAAAAACTCTGCCTTTGCATATATGCTAAGGCCGGTGGTTTCCTTTAAGCTCATAAGGGGAGTATTGCCAATTAAATCCAAAACATTACTATAATACATAAATATCGCCTCTCTAATTATAAAATCAAATAGATTAAAACCTTCAATCACATATATTATCACACTATTCAAAAAAATACCATAATGTGATAATTTTTCTCGAAAACCTACTGTTTAAGAGTAACCTCCATCTGTCCAAATGGAATTACAATTCCCTTTTCATCAAACTTTAGCTTAATAGCTTCATTAATCTCCCACCTTGCAGTCCAATAATCCTCGGTTTTAACAAAGCATCTAAGCCCCATCTTAATTGAACTATCCTGGAAAGAATCCACAAATACATTCATATCCTTACTATCATCATAGTATGGAGAAGACTTAACTATTTCTTCCAGCGTATCCTTAACTAATTTTATATCAGAATCATATGCTACTCCTACTGCTAAGTCCAATTTTCTTGAATCTTCAGCAGTTACATTTATAAGAGAATTTGCTGTAATATTACCATTTGGTATGACTATAACTCTGTTGTCATAGGTTCTAAGCTTTGTGTAAAAAATATCAATAGCAACTACAGTTCCCTCACAACCCTTATCATTTTCAATAATGTAATCTCCCACCTTAAAAGGTTTCATCAAAAGTATGAGTACGCCTCCGGCAAAATTAGCAAGACTGCCCTGCAGAGCAAGACCAATAGATAAGCTGGCAGTTCCCAAAATAGCCACAAGAGATGTAACCTGAACACCTACAATTGATATTGCCATTACAAATACAATGGCATAAAGCACTCCTTTAATGAGAGAAATTAAAAATCCTGATACACTACTTTCCAAATCTGTCTTATCAAAAGATTTCTTGATAATTTTCACAATGAATTTGCTTAACTTTATACCTATAAAAAGAAAAACAAGGGCTATAACAATGTCAAAAACCTTATCAGTAAGCCAATTCATTATTTGATCTCCGTATTCTTCTATCTTTGATTTGCCTACTTCTGCAATGTTTTCAACAGAAGCACTATCAGCCAATAACATATATATTCCTCCATATATCAATTAATGTAAAGAAAAGCAAAAAGACCAAGACAAATAATAACCTTACTCCCCTTGGTCTTTAATGTTTATTTAGATGTCTTTTTCTTAAATACTGTAATAGATAAAGGTGGTACAGTTACTGATATATAATGCTCCTGACCATCGCACTTATCATTCTTTGACTGCTTTGCAGTCTTATTGTTACGACCTTCACCACCAAACTTTGCATTGTCGGATGAGAAAATCTCCTGCCATTTTCCACCTGATGGAACCGCAAGCTTGTATGCCTTATGCTCAATAGGTGTAAAGTTGCACATAACAACCAAAGTATCCTCTGGTTTATTGCCTTTTCTCATGAAGGACAATAAGCTGGCATTAGCACTGTTGCAATTAATCCACTCAAAGCCTTCCGGTGAATTATCCAGTTCATATAAAGCAGGTTCACTGGTGTAAAGCTTATTAAGTTCTCTTACATAGCCCTGCATATACACATGGGCATCAAATTCAAACAAAGACCAATCAACCTCGCCTGCCTCGTTAAACTCAGCAAACTGTGCAATCTCCTGACCCATAAAAAGTAGCTTCTTGCCCGGATGAGTCATCATGTAACCATAGGCAACACGAAGATTTGAGAACTTGTCCTCATAGCCACCAGGCATTTTTGTAATCATAGAACCCTTCTCATGTACAACCTCATCATGTGAAAGTACTAATACAAAGTTCTCACTGTATGCATATACCATACTAAATGTTAAATCATTATGGTGATATTTCCTATAAAGTGGGTCAAGCTTAATATATCCAAGGAAGTCATTCATCCAACCCATATTCCACTTGAAATCAAAGCCCAAACCACCTTCATCAGCT
>SVED01000111.1 GCA_015057515.1 Lachnospiraceae bacterium | reverse complement strand
GGTATGGCAACAGGTAAGGCTTGGTTCAAGGTTCCGTCAGCTATTAAGTTTAACATAGTTGGAGAGAAGGCACCTTGGATTAGTGGTAAGGATGTTATCCTTCACATCATCGGTATGATTGGTGTAGACGGCGCACTTTACAAGTCTATGGAGTTTGTAGGTGAGGGTATTAAGAACCTTACTATGGATGATAGATTTACTATAGCAAATATGGCTATTGAAGCCGGTGCTAAGAATGGTATCTTCCCTGTAGATGAGCTTACAGAGGAATACATGAAAGAGGCATCAACTAAGACTTGGACTAAGTATGAAGCTGATGCTGATGCAGAGTATGACGAGGAGTACACTATCGACTTATCAACTCTTAAGCCAACAGTAGCATTTCCACATCTTCCAGAGAATACAAAGACTATCGATGAGGTAGGCGATATACGAATAGATCAGGTTGTAATTGGTTCATGTACCAATGGACGTATCTCAGATATGAGAATTGCAGCTGAAATTATGAAAGACAAGAAAGTGGCTAAGGGACTTAGAGTTATCATTATCCCAGGAACACAGAAGATTTATCTCCAGATGATTAAGGAAGGTCTTGCAGAGATATTTATCAATGCAGGAGCAATAGTTTCAACTCCAACTTGCGGACCTTGTCTTGGCGGACATATGGGTGTTATGGCAGCCGGAGAAAAATGTGTATCAACTACTAATAGAAATTTTGTTGGTCGTATGGGACATGTGGAATCAGAGGTTTATCTTGCGAGTCCGGCTGTAGCAGCAGCTTCAGCTATTACCGGTAAGATTAGCTGTCCATGTGAGATCATGAAATAGGAGGTTTATATAATGAAAGCATTCGGAACAGTACATAAATATGGTGATAATGTAGATACAGATGTAATTATCCCGGCTAGATATCTTAATTCATCAGATCCGGCAGAGCTTGCAAAAAGCTGTATGGAGGATATCGATAAGGATTTTGTAAATAGAGTTAAGCCAGGAGATATTATGGTTGCTAATAAGAACTTTGGTTGTGGATCATCCAGAGAGCATGCACCTATAGCTATTAAGGCTTCAGGTATTTCTTGTGTTATAGCAGAGACATTTGCAAGAATCTTCTATAGAAATGCAATTAATATAGGTCTTCCTATTATAGAGTGTCCTGAGGCAGCAAAGGGAATCGATGCAGGAGATGAGGTTGAAATTGACTTCGATAGCGGTATGATTTACAACAAGACTAAGGGAACTGAGTTTAAGGGTCAGGCATTCCCTCCGTTTATGCAGGAGATTATTAAAAACGAGGGACTTATAAATTATATTAATAACAACTAGGATAAAAGCAATGTTGTTACTCATAATCAGTATGGCATGAGATGGTATCTGTTTATGGTGTGGGGAGTATTGATATATTACCCGATATCTTTAGTGTTATCGCTCATTAATAATTTCAGACTTTTGGATGTGTATAGGAATATGATGAGTAGATATGACTCTTCGTATTACACTACGATGTTTGTATTTATGTTAATCACTATTATCATTGAATGTTTGATTTTTTACTTTACTCTTAAGGCAAGAACAGAGTTACTTGATTTTAAGGCAAGTGGAGTAAAAAAGCTTAAGGTAAGCATAATTGTTCCCGGCATATATGTGGTAGTTATGTTTTTTGTGTATTTTATTTTTGTAGAAAAGCAAAAGTTGGAAGCTATAAGAGAGTTATTTGATGTTTTGCTTAATCCAAACAACTTCTTGAGTCATGGAATATGGAAAATACATGCATATATTGCAACATATATAGCTTTTGTAGTAGGGAATATAAAATATTTTAATAACAGAAAGAATTTCTTTGTGAATTAATGTAATGATTTCTTAAATACATTAAGGAGGTATCAGATATGGTTTGTTCAATATGCGGAGCACAAATTTCGGATGGTCAAAGTTATTGTGATTCTTGTGGCGCGCAGATTAATGTTCAACAATCTCAAAACATTCAGCAGCCACAGTACAATCCACAGCAACAATATATTCAGCAGCCACAGTATAATCCACAGCAGCAATATATTCAGCAACCGAAGTATAATCCACAGCAACAATATATTCAGCAACCACAGTATAACCAGCAGTATCAAAATAATTTTCAGCCGCAAGGAATTCAGTTTAATAACACAGCTGTTCCGGGGCTTGGTATGGGATGGTTTTATTTCGTAATATTTATCCAATTATTTTTAAATGCATTGTCAAACTTTGCACAAGGGATTTCTGTGATGTTTGGAAAACATTATGATGGTAATGCAGATTTAGTATATGATATGCTTCCAAGTATGAAAGTAATAGATGTATTAATGGGAATCGCTTGCTTACTGTTAGCAGCTGGTGCTATATATGCAAGATTTAGATTAGCTAAATACAGAAAAAATGGACCGTTAATGTATCATAGTGTAATCTGTGCTAATATAATCATTCCTATTATATATTTATTATGCATAGTAGCCGCATTAAATAATAATTTTTACAGCATAACTGTATCGGATTTTGTTCCACAGAGATTTTATTATAATGTTGCGGGATGTGTAGCTTTGTTAATCGTTAATATTATATATTTCGGTAAAAGAAAACATTTATTTGTCAACTAGGAGGTTTTTATAATGAATTGTAATATAGCAGTAATTAAGGGTGACGGTATCGGCCCTGAGGTAGTTGGAGAGGCTATGAAGGTGCTTGATGCAGTTGCAGTTAAGTACGGACATACATTTAATTATGAGCAGCTTCTTATGGGAGGATGTTCAATTGACGCTCATGGAGTACCTCTTACAGATGAAGCAGTAGAGAGAGCTAAGGCGGCGGATGCCGTGCTTCTTGGTTCGATTGGTGGCAATACATCGACATCACCATGGTATAAGCTTCCGCCTAATCTAAGACCGGAAGCAGGACTTCTTAAAATTCGTAAAGAACTTGGATTATTTGCAAACCTCAGACCGGCACTTCTTTATAAGGAGTTAAAGGATGCTTGTCCGCTTAAGGAAGAGATTGCTGATAGAGGCTTTGATATGATGATTATGAGAGAGCTTACCGGTGGTCTTTACTTTGGTGCCAGAGAGACTAAGGAAGTTGATGGTGTTATGACAGCCGTTGATACACTTACGTATAATGAGAATGAAATACGTAGAATTGCTATTAAGGGCTTTGATATAGCTATGAAACGTCGTAAGAAAGTAACAAGTGTTGATAAGGCTAATGTACTTGATTCTTCAAGACTTTGGAGAAAGGTCGTTGAAGAGGTAGCTAAGGATTATCCGGAGGTTACTTACGAGCATATGTTAGTTGATAACTGTGCTATGCAGCTGGTAAAAGATCCTGCACAGTTCGATGTAGTTCTTACAGAGAATATGTTTGGTGATATCCTTTCTGATGAAGCTTCAATGATTACAGGCTCTATCGGAATGCTTGCTTCAGCATCACTTAATGAGACTAAGTTTGGTATGTATGAGCCAAGTGGTGGTTCAGCACC
>SVED01000037.1 GCA_015057515.1 Lachnospiraceae bacterium | reverse complement strand
ATTAAATTTTACGACAGACCCATTTTTTCTGCTTGGTTAGTCTAAGCTTATAGAAAGAGTTTGATTATCTTCATCAGCAGTTTTTAACATCGTTTCTATATATCGTAGTGTAAAAACATTTTTCTGTGTTTGCCATAAAGCGATACCATCAGAAAATTTTGTGGAATCAAATGATTCACCTAAGAAATAATATGCATTTATTTTAGCAAAGGTATTTGCCAGTAAATGAATATCTTCTTCGGATAATCCACTTTCTGCAAAACTTGCATAGTTTTGCAATCTTCCGACTTCTTCAAAATACCATGTGGAATAGTTATTGAAATCAAGCAGGTTTTCGTCATTTAGATGCAGTGCAGAGGCATAAGAAGATACATCTGTTTTTACAGTAGTATAGAGGATTTCTTTTCCATTATAGGTGAGTTCTCCATAAGGGGTACCGCAAATGGCAAGAGAGCCTACAGCAACTTCCGGAATGGTTTCATGCTCTACAATGCTTTGAATATGTACATGTCCGCTTAAACTTAGTTTTACATCGTAGGTTTCATAAAGGGTAAGGAGTTTATCTGCATTATAAAGTTGATAAGAGAAGTAAAGCAATTCATTATGTATATGTAGATTTTGATGTGTTACAGCAATGACATCTACATTTGCTTCTTTTGCTTGTTTCAGTTCTTGCTCTACCCAATTTAATGTGCTGTCAGATAGCAGTCCTTTTGTTTGTGCATTTGCATCAATCATAAGAATGTCTGCTACACCTGAATTGAACTCAAGTCCTGGTTTTGTACCTGAAACTGAGTTAGGAGTACCTGTTACAACTGTTATATCCTGCTGCGCCACAACTACACCATCAAATCTAATCTGGGCTGTAACCGCCTGACCCTCCAAAGAGGCATCATTACAAGTAACTGTACCAGCTATGTTAGCTGTATAAGTTGTAATCTTTGCTTCTGGACCCTTACTTACTACAAAGTCAACAGTATCTCCCTCTGTTGCAGGAGTACCTGATGGTATAGACTGACTGATAATCATACCCTCAGCTATAGTGTCATGATACTCACGACTTACAAGTCCTGGGTTAAGCTTTGCATTTGTAAGAGATGCTACAGCCTGGTCCTCAGTTAAACCATTAAGATTAGGAACTGTAACCTCTTTTTTCTCTGAACCATTACTTATTGTAATAATAATCTCTGAACCAGCAGGCGCCATAGTAGTACCTTCTGGGCTCTGGCTTATGACATAATCCTTTTCAACATCCTCACTAAATTCGTAAGCATGTCTGTACTTGAAGCCTGCCTCAGTAATAATTTGACAAGCTTGTTCATCAGTAAGTCCTGTAACGTTTGGAACCTCTTTTTCCTCTGCTCCGGCACTTACCTTTATAGTAATCTCGGCATTGGCAAAAACAACCTCGCCCTCCTTGATGCTCTGTTCAAAAACATATCCCTGCTGAACGTCCTGATTAGTTTCATGAACAACCTTAACATTAGTAAAACCTGCATCCTTAAGAAGCTTAACTGCCGCATCCTCTGAATACTCAAGAACGTCTTTCATAATAAGCTCTTGTATCTCTGTTGTAGTAGTATCAGTTGTCTTATCCTTTTTGTCTCCGCCCTTGAACCAGCCAAGTACATTACCTAAAACAACCATAAGTATAATAGCTATTACAACCGCTGCCGCAATACCACCAATCATAACGGCCTTTTTCAAGCCTGGATCCATATCTGAATCGTCATAATCAGTGTCCTCATAGTCATCAGCTACTTTTTTTATACCACTGCGATTACGTGGCTGTGGCTCCTCGTATTCATAGTCGTCATCATAGTATTCGTCATCCATAGAATCATCTATTAGCTGGTTAAGTCTATGGTTATTCACAGGAATAGTAGATATTCCACCAGTTGCGTGAATCTCACCCATATTGTTTTGAAGTGGAGTATTGACAGCAAAAGCATTAAGCTGACTGTTCTCATAAGGATCTCTTAAAGCGCTTGCATCCTTAATTGCCTGAACATCCTCCTTAGTCCACTCCTGAGTTGGGCTGTTAGTAATAGCTGTAGGAGCAACTACTATATCTATGTTAGGGTTATTCTGAACCCTCTTTAAATCCGCAATAAGAGCACTAGCCGTAAGGTATCTTCTCTCAGGCTTTTTCTGTGTAGCCTTCATAATAACCTTCTCGAAGCTAGAGTAAATATCGTTAGGATAGTACTGTCTTGGCGGAATCATCTCACTCTGAATATGCATAAGGGCAACAGATACATTGTTATCTCCCTCGAAAGGAACTCTTCCTGTTACCATCTCATACATAGTAATACCAAGGGAATATATATCACTTCTCTCATCACTAAAACCACCACGAGCCTGTTCTGGGGAAATGTAATGTACACTGCCCATAGCACCTGATGTAAGTGTAGTAGATGTAGCTGCCTTAGCAATACCAAAATCAGTCACCTTAAGGTTACCTGTTTTTGATACTATTATGTTCTGTGGCTTAATATCTCTGTGTATAATATGACTGTCGTGAGCTGCCTCAAGACCAGCAGCAATCTGAAGTGAAAAATCAATAGCCTTATCCATAGGGAGTCTGCCATTCTCAGCAATATACTCCTTAAGTGTAATACCATCAACAAGCTCCATAACGATAAAATATATGCCGTCATCATCATATACATCAAAAACATTTACAATGTTTGGATGAGTAAGACCTGCTGAAGCCTGAGCTTCAACTCTAAACTTAGTAACAAAATTCCTGTCGTTACTAAATTCTGGTTTAAGAACCTTAATAGCAACATTACGATTGAGTCTATGACATCTAGCCTTATATACGATAGACATACCACCTGCACCAACAGGTTCAAGTATTTCGTATCTATCACACAATATCATTCCTGGTTTTAACATAACTTATACCCTTTCTGTTATATTCATCTTAAAAGTTTATTCTGAAATGATGACTACGGATATATTATCCGAGCCTCCATAGTAGTTGGCTCTGTCCACCAATGCCTGTGCTGTATCATCCAAGTTGTATCGTTCCACTACAATATCCCTTATCTCGTCGTCCTCCACCATGTTGGACAAACCGTCCGAACAAAGAATAAATTTCTCTTCCGGGTTAATATCTATTTCAAAAAAATCCGGAACCACCTCATCCTTTGAACCCATAGCTCTTGTTATGATGTTCTTTTCTGGATGGTTACGACCTTTCTTTCGCTCTAATTCACCGTTTCGAATCAACTCCTCAACCAAAGAGTGATCCATAGTTATCTGTTTAATATCATCGCCGATAACATACAATCTGCTGTCTCCAACGTTGGCAACATACAATTTGCCATCCTGAACAACTGCAGCTACCATTGTGGTACCCATACCGCTTAAATCCGGGTCCATGTTGGCCGCTTTATATATTTCGTTGTTGGCATATATCATAGCTCTCTTAAGAATGGCTATAGGATTTTCAATGGTAGACCTCTTAACAAAATCCACCGTTATATCAATAGCCATACGCGAAGCCTTATCACCTGCTCTATGCCCTCCCATACCATCTGCAACTATGTATAAGTTTGGCATAGGCCCAACAGGCTTATCACTGAAATATATACAGTCCTGGTTGCTACTTCTCTTGCTACCAGTATCAGTTATTCCACTAGACCTCATTAGTTTCCTCCTGACTGTTAACAGCGTGCTTTCTCCTTAACTGACCACAGGCAGCATCTATATCGCTACCCACACTCCTTCTTATAGTACCATTTATTGATTTTTTTTCAAGTGTTAATTTGAACTTTTCAACAGAATCCTGGTCACTTTGCTTAAAATCCCTCTCATTTATAGGATTGACCGGGATTAAATTCACATGACAATTCATTCCCTTTAAAAGTTTTGCCAGCTTAATAGCCTGCTCCTCAGTATCATTTTTGCCCTTTACAAGGCTATACTCAAAGGTAACTCTTCTGCCTGTTTTATCAAAGTAAGCTCTACACGCATCCAAGGTTTCCTGCAAAGTGTACTGATGGGCAATAGGCATAAGTTCCTTTCTCTCCTCATCTGTGGGGGCATGGAGGGAAAGAGCAAAGGTAATGGAAAAGCCTTCATTTGCCAAATCATATATTCGCGGAACAATACCGCAGCTTGAAACTGTAATGCTTCGCTGACTTAGATTGTAGCCTGCTTCACTGGATATAAGTCGTATAAATCTAACCAGATTCTCATAGTTATCTAAAGGTTCACCTGTACCCATAACAACTATGTTTGATATGCGTTCCCCTGTAATTCTCATGGCTGCGTAAACCTGTTCCAGCATCTCTGAGGCGGTGAGATTTCTCACAAGCCCCCCAATAGTTGAGGCACAGAATCTACATCCCATACGACAACCCGCCTGGGAGGATATACAAATGGAATTACCATAGCTGTATCTCATAAATACGGTCTCTATCATCTGACCATCCGACATCCCAAAAAGGAACTTGATTGTGCCATCCTTTTCAGACACTTGACGAAGCTCCTCTTTTACTACTGTAAAGCCCGCTTCCTCCACATCTTTTTTCAGATTCTTTGGAATGTTAGTCATATCATCTAAGGAGCTCACATACTTTTCATGAAGCCACTGATAAAGCTGTTTTGCCCTAAAGGAAGGATACCCTTTCTCCTTTATCCACTCTTCTAATTCAGTTAAATACATTGACTTAATATCCATTTTATTCCTCTTACTTTTTCTTAAGAACTCCATAATAAAATCCGTCGCAGTCATCCACTCCCTGAAGGAATAACCTATCTTCCACAAGGGTAAATTCCGGATGTTTTTTCAAAAACCAGGCAAGGTTTTCCTGATTTTCCGCTGGGTTTATGGTACAGGTACTATATAAGAGGGTTCCCCCCTCCTTCACATAGTTATGCACCACCGAAAGTATATCCTGCTGTAGCCTAACCAGCTGGTCAAGCTGCTCTTTGCTTAATCTATATTTGATATCATTTTTCCTGCCAATTATACCAAGTCCTGAGCATGGCAAATCTGCAATAACCACATCAGCCTTCATATCTTCCAATAATTTGGTTGCATCGTGACGGCTAATAGAAACATTGGAAAGTCCTAGCCTTGCCACATTTTCTTCTATAAGGTCAAGCTTATCTTCAGATATATCCATGGAATACACCATACCCTGTCCCTCTAGATATTCCGCTGCACAGGTGGTTTTTCCTCCCGGTGCGGCACAGACATCTATTAATGTCATACCCGGTTTTATACCGGCAGCTCTTATGGCACACATGGAGCTTTCATCCTGAACTGTAAAGTAGCCTTTTTTGTAGCCTGGAACCTTTTTTATGAAATCATAATCTCTTATGAGAATTGCCTTTTCATCATAATTACCAGCACAGGCTGTTATGCCAGCTTCCTCAATCATACTCATAAGCTCATTCCTGGTAATCTTTAAGGTGTTGGTTCGAATAGATGTATCTCTTTCCATGAAACAGCCCTTTAATATTTGAACATACTCCTTCGGATAATCCATTTTTAGTTTTTCTACAATCCACTGAGGTGTAGAATATTTTACAGAAAGATACTCTGCAGACTCTCTATCTCCTGATGGTTCAGGCATATTATCCTTTTTTCTTGCTATGCTTCTAAGGACGCCATTTACAAAGCCTGACAAACTAATAAAGCCGTGTTTCTTTGTCAGTTTCACCGCTTCATTACAGGCAGCACTGTCTGGCACTGAATCCATATAAAGAATCTGATAAGCTCCCATTCGGAGAACGCATCTAATGAGTGGCTTACACTTTTTAACCTTAGTTTTAGAAAACTGATTAATAATGTAATCCAGGGTTATAAGCTGCTCCATAACACCCTCAGCAAGCCTTGTAACAAAAGCTCTCTCTCGCTTATCCTCAAACTGATTCTTGGCAAGTGCCTTGGATATGGCTATATTTGAAAATGTGTTCTTAGTTTCAATATCCATAAGGATACTCAAAACAATATCTCGTGAGTCCATGTGTTTACTCCATCCTCATACCTACCTGTAGCTTATTACCGTTAAGGAATGCCACTGTGTCCATAGGTTTCTTACCCTCTGGCTGAAGTTCCTTTATGCACAAAGCATCCTTGCCGCAGGCAACGGTAAAGGTTTTCTTTGTTACTTCTATAATTTCTCCAGGATTGCCCTGTTTTTCTACTACATCTGCTTTGAAAAGCTTGATGGTTTTTCCCTCTAGCCTGGTGTAGGCACAAGGCCATGGATTGAGACCTCTCATAAGTCGCTCTATGGAGGCAGCATCCTTTGTAAAATCGATATTACCCATGTCCTTATTTAACATAGAGGCATAACAGCTTAGACTGTCATCCTGTTTTGTTCTTGTTGCAGTATTATTTTTTAGAGAATCTAAGGTTGTTACAATAAGCTGTCCACCGGCCACAGCTAATTTATCGTGGAGAGTTGCCCCTGTATCACCTGAGGTAATAGCTATCTCCACCTTCTCTATCATGTCTCCTGTATCAAGACCCTTTTCCATATACATGGTTGTAACACCAGTCTTTTCCTCTCCGTCAATAATGGACCACTCTATTGGAGCCGCGCCACGATATTTTGGTAAAAGGGATGCATGAATATTGATACAGCCATAAGGGGGTATATTCAATATGCTCTCTGGAAGTATCTGGCCATAAGCCGCCACTACTATAACCTCTGGGGCATAGTCCTCTATCATCTTAACAACGGATTCTTCTTTTATTTTCTCGGGTTGGTACACTGGTATGTTATACTCAATTGCCTGTTTTTTTACGGGAGTTGGCACTAATGCCTTACTTCTTCCCTTTGCTTTGTCCGGCTGAGTTATAACTGCCACAACCTCATGCCCTGCCTCTACGATAGCCTTAAGTCCATACACGGCAAAATCTGGGGTTCCCATATATATAACCTTCATACCTTAATCCTCCATTTATTAGTCTTCCGATGGTGGATTTACACTGTATAATCCATCTAAGGTTCTATCCTTGTATAAAACACCATCCAAATGGTCAAGCTCGTGACAGATTGCTCTGGCAAGGAGTCCTTCTCCCTCCACAGTAATCTCTTCCATATCCTCGTTAAGTGCCTTGCACACAACTCTTTCAGGTCTTATAACTGTGCCCTGTAATCCCGGGAGGCTAAGACATCCTTCTTCTCCCTCCTGCTCGCCCTCCTGTTCTACAATAACAGGATTTATCAAGGTGTAGGCTTCACCATCTCCTATATCAATAACCACAACCCTTTTCAAAATACCAACCTGTGGTGCTGCAAGTCCCACACCATTTGCCTCATACATTGTCTCATACATATCATCTATCAATGTCATGAGTCGTGGTGTCATCTTGTCTATTGCTTTACACTCTTTTCTCAGTACGTCATCTCCATCTAATCTGATATTTCTTATTGCCATATCCTTTTGCCTCCAATTCTTAATACATATTTAGGGGATTTACATCCACCGCTATTTTAATTCCTTCTTTTTCGTAGTTGTCAACTATATCTCTAATAGACATAATGTCTGCCGGTTTTTCAGCCTTTATGTAAAGGACTCTTCTATATATGTCCTTTATTTTCTGAATAGTTGCATCGCTTGGACCTATAAGCCTTATTCCGGTTTCCTTTGTACACCTTGGTCTAAGGAGGGTTTCTATCTCCTTAGAAGCCTCCACCGCCTCATCGTAAGAAGGTGATGTCACAAGAACCACCATCATATTGTAAACGGGCGGATACTTGAGCAATCTCCTGTAGGTAAGCTCCGTATCATAAAAGCCTTGGTAATTCTGAGCAGCTGCAGCCTGTATTGCATAGTGCTCCGGTTGATAGGTCTGTATAAGAACGTGTCCCTTTTTCTCTCCCCTTCCAGCTCTTCCTGCTGCCTGAGTCAATAAGTCAAAGGTTCTCTCTCCTGCTCTGTAATCATTGTCAAAAAGTGAAAGATCTGCCAGAATGATACCCACCAGAGTAACATTTTCAAAGTCATGTCCTTTTACTATCATCTGGGTACCTATAAGTATATCTGCTTTTCCTGCCAGAAACTCGCTGAGTATACTGCTCTGTGAGCCTTTTTTTGCGGTAGTATCCTTATCCATACGAAGAGTCTTTGCCTGAGGAAAAAGTTTTTGTATCTCCTCCTCCACCTTCTGAGTCCCCGTACCAAAACCGCCTATAAGCTTTGATTTACAAAAAGGACACTCCATTGCCTGCCTCTCCATGTGACCACAGTAGTGGCACATCATCCATCCAGTGTTGTGGAGGGACAATGAAACATCACACTTTGGACACTTCACTACCTCACCACACTCTCGGCAGGAAACAAATGTGTTTAAGCCTCTTCTATTAATGAACAGCATAACCTGTTCCTTTTTTTCTAATCTATCTTCAATGAGCTGATAGAGTTCTTTGCTAATTATACTTCTATTGCCCATACGAAGTTCATCTCGCATATCCACAACCGAAACTGTAGATAATTCCATGCCATAAGGTCTGTAAGGTAACTCCCACAGCTTATATCTACCGAGCTGGGCTTGTGTATAGCTCTCCATACTAGGAGTAGCAGAACCAAGTATAACCGAAGCATGCTCTAGTCTGGCACGCTCAATGGCCACCTCTCTGGCATGATACTTTGGAGTCTGGTCACTTTTATAAGCTCCGTCATGCTCCTCGTCTATAACTATAAGACCCAGACTATCACACGGTGTAAACAGGGCTGACCTAGGTCCTATAACCACATCCACCTCTCGGTTTTTGGCTCTCATAAACTCCTGATATTTCTCACCCTTGCTCTGTTTTGAATTGATAATGGCAACTCTATCCCCAAAATGTTGCTTGAATCTGGCAACATTCTGGTAGGTAAGTCCTATCTCAGGTATAAGCACTATAGCCTGCTTGCCTTCTTTTATAACTTCCTTAATGCAGCTGATATACACCTCAGTCTTTCCGCTACCTGTTACTCCGTGAAGTAAATATGAGAAAAAGTTTCCTGAGTCTCTGTCACTCTTAAACTCCCCCACCAGCTTTTCCTGAGAAGGATTAAGCTCCATAACCGGTGGTTTTTTCAGAGCGTACTCTGTCTCCAAAACCCTTGCTGCAGTTTTTCTAATCTTTTCCTTTACAGGCATGACGGTTTTTAAAGCATCAAACATTGTTGAACCGTACTGTTGCCTTATCCATGCCGCAAGTTTAATAAGCTTGCCTTCTATCTGGAGACTTCTATCAGGTATGCCAACTATAGATTTCATCTTATCAATGTCAAAGCAAGGAATTTCAGTAATTCCTATAACGTAGCCCTTTCGATTTCGATTGCCAGCTCCAAAGGGTACCTGCACCTGCATGCCTATCTCTATACTGTTTTCTAATTCCTCTGGAACCATATACTGAAACGTTCTATCTATGGCCTCATGCGAAATATCGATTATTATATCCGCATATTTTTGTGACATCTTCTTCCTCCAATATCTGACTTATGAGCTCACGCTCATCCATATGATGTTTTACTCCTTCTATCTCCTGATAGTCCTCGTGGCCCTTGCCTGCCAGAACTATAATATCTCCCGGACGTCCCATCATAATAGCTTCCTTTATAGCTTCCTTTCGGTCTTGTATCTCCAGATACTCTCCCGAAGTCTTTGCCATACCAATCTTTATATCATTAATAATATCCTGCGGGTTCTCATTTCGTGGATTGTCGCTGGTGATTATAGTGAAATCTGCCATACGACCTGATATCTCACCCATTTCATATCTTCTATCCTTGGAACGATTTCCACCACAGCCAAAAAGAGAAATAAGTCTGGCTGGTTTGTATGCTCTAAGAGCTGTAAAAAGACTCTCCAAAGACATGGCGTTGTGGGCATAATCTATCATAACTGTAAACTGGTTAGATACTGGCACCATTTCCACCCTGCCTCGCACTTTTACTGTAGTAAGTATATTTCTTATATCATCAAAGTCGACACCCATCTCATAGGCAATGGCAACTGCAGCAAGGGAGTTGTGAAGTGAAAATTCTCCCGGCAAATCAACCACTACATTGCCTTTTACCTTTCCTGATATGGTATAGCTGATGCCCAGCACACCATCCTTTGCATAAAGATCCATATTTGAAGCCTTATATGTGGCATCCGAAGTCATACCGTAAGTAATCATACGGCAGTCTGCCCCCTTCATCATGGTTTCTGCATAAGGGTCATCTATATTAAATATACCATTTTTGCAAAGAGTAAAGAGCTTTGCCTTCCACATCATGTATTCCTCAAAGCTTTTGTGTTCATTTGGTCCAATATGGTCCTTGGAAAGATTTGTAAATATACCATAATCAAAGTCCACCCCTGCCACTCTGTCTAACATAAGTCCCTGGGATGAGACCTCCATAACCACTGCCTTCATTCCATTGTTAACCATATCTCTAAGATACTTATGAAGCCTTATGGATTCTGGAGTTGTGTTGGCTGCTGGTATGCTGTTTACACCATCAAGAATTTCAATAGTACCAATAAGTCCCGTCTTGATACCTGCTGCCTGTAGCATTTCCCTTATCATATAAGTGGTTGTAGTTTTTCCCTTTGTTCCTGTTATACCAATAACTGTAAGTTCCTTGGATGGCTCACCATAAAATCTGGAGCTTATAATACCCATGGCATATCTGGTACATGGTACCTTTATAACTGTAACACCCTCTGGCACCTCCACTTCCTTTTCCACGACAATAACTGCTGCCCCCTTTGATGCCACATCCTGAGCATATTTATGCCCATCAGAAACTGCTCCTGTAATACAGAAGAACAAATCTCCTTCCTGAACCTTTCTGGAGTCATCATATATATTGTTTACACATACCTCAGTACTTCCACAAAGCACTTGGTACTCCATATCTTTTATTAATTCACTAAGTCTCATTATGCCTCCTAAAATGAAACATAGGGGACCACTTACGTTGCCCCCTATACTGTCTTATTCGTCATCTCCAACAATCTTAACCTTAGAAGTATATAACTCCTCTATTGCAACAGATAATGGTTTCTTTTCTTTCTTAGTCTGGCCGCTCTCCTGAGCTTTTCCTTCTCCTGACTTTTCTGCTATTCTCTCGTCAATAATCTGTCTAGCTCTCTTTGACGTAGCCATAACGATAGAATATCTACTCTGAACTACTGGCTGCTCGCCAGGCTCAACCTCGCTATTAACAACTGTCATTAAATCTGAATATGATGGATGTAACATATTATATCTCCCTTCTTACTTCGCCTGAAGCTCCCTTTTAATATCTTCTATAAAGCTTAAGTTATTCTCTCTCATACACTTCCTGCATACGATGATTGAATGAACATTTTGCACACATTGTTCTAACTCGTCATTGATTACAATGTAATCGTATTCATCAATGTCCAAAGCCTCCTCCGAAGCTCTCTTCATTCGCTTATCAATAACTTCTTCTGTCTCTGTTCCTCTGCTTGCTAATCTTTCTCTAAGCACCTGTGCACTTGGAGCAGCAACGAATATAAGTATAGCATCTGGATACTGACGTTTTACATTCATAGCCCCCTGAACCTCTATTTCAAGGATAACATCTCTACCCTCAGTCATCTCCTGCTCAACAAATTTTCTTGGAGTTCCATAGTAGTTATCTACATACTGTGCCCACTCAATAAATCCGTTGTAATCTATGAGATTCTGGAAATCAGCCACTGACTTAAAGTAGTAATCCTTACCATCTACCTCTCCCTCTCTTGGAGCTCTGGTTGTAGCTGATACAGAAAGACTGTATCCATACTTTTCAACAAGGTTTTTGACTACGGTTCCTTTTCCTACTCCGGAGAACCCCGATATTACTATTAAGTGTCCCTTTTTCTCCATATTTATGCACCTCTTAACCTATTCTATGTTCTGTATCTGCTCTCTGACCTTTTCTATGTCGGTCTTTAATTCGATGCCTACATCTGCTATCTGTAAGGATGTAGATTTACTGAGAGTAGTGTTTGCTTCTCTGTTCATCTCTTGAGCTATAAAGTCCAATTTACGGCCTACAGAACCACCCTCAATAAGTATCTGTTTAGTTCCCTCAATATGACTCTTTAATCGGACTATCTCCTCATCAACACATACCTTGTCAGCATATATTACCACCTCCGTAGCAATACGCTGCTCATCTATCTGGGCATTGCCAGCTAATTCTTCTACCTTCTCAGTGAGACGTTGTTTGTACTCCGCAATAATCTCTGGAGATTTTTCTTCAATGAAAGCAACTAGTTCAAGCATATGATCAAGTTTCTGAATAAGATCCTGTTTAAGGTTCTCACCCTCCTTGATACGGGACTCAACAAACTGGGTAGCAGCAATCTCTACTGCTTCCTTCAGATACTCCCATATCTGCTCCTCATCACCAGACTGTTCCTCCAAAGTAAACACCTCTGGAAATCTGCCAATAAGTGTAGTGTTTACATTGTTCTCAATGTTAAACTCCTCCGCCATCTCCTCAAGATAGCTTATATACTCTTTTGCAATATCCTTGTTATATTTTACACACACATTGGATTTGGTGTAATCCTCATAGGTTATAAACACATCAACCTTGCCTCTTTGGATATAATCCTTTAAGAAATTGCGGATATTGTTCTCAAAGTAGTTGAGTTTTTTGGGAAGTTTAACGTTCATATCACAATATCTGTGATTAACTGCCTTTATCTCTACTACTACTTTTCTTTCTTCGTTAATTATCTCGCCTCTTCCGAAGCCTGTCATACTTTTTATCAATTCAGTCACCTTTTCTAAACTAATAATAAAAAATCTGTAAATCAGTGTGCAAAAAGACTTCAACGCACACTATCAGCAATCTATACTATTATATTATATGACAAGTCAAATTGCAAATATAATATTAAATCAAAAAACCAAGACTATACTTCCTCAATACCATGTATGTCCGGTTCAATAGTCATAGAATAGTTTGTGTGGTATATTACATATCCAGGTTTTGCCTTGGGTGGCTTTTTCAGGTTCTTTTTTAATGTATAGTCAACATCTACCTTAGGATTAGTCTTGCCTGTAGAATAATACGCCGCAAGTCTTGCCGCTTCCTCGTAAGTTCTGTCAGGAAGCTCCTTTTCACCCTCGGTTTTTACAATTACGTGGGAGCCTGGCATCTGCTTTGCATGAAACCACATATCTCCCCCCTCAGCAAGCTTGAAGGATATTTCTTCATTCTGATAGTTATTTCTTCCCACATACATATGAAAACCATCAGATGAAATGTAATGCAACGGTTTACTCTTAACAACTTTTTTACCCTTTGCCTTATCCAGCCTGCCTCTGATATATCCACTTTCAACAAGCTCTGTTTTTATCTGCTCTAAATCACTTTCAGACAAAGCAAGCTCCAAGGAATTTTGTACAGACAAAAGATAATCAAGTTCCTCCTTAGATTCTACCGTAAGCTCACTCAAAGCCTCATATGTTCTCTTTAGCTTATTATATCTTGCAAAATATTTCTTTGCGTTGTCCATAGGGCTTAAATCCCCATCTAAAGGAATAGTTATCTTGTCACCGGTATAATAATTGTCACAGGTAAGGGACTTATCTCCCTTAGCCACCCCGTAACCATAAGCCGTAAGCAATTCGCCATACACCCTGTACTTTTCTCTTTTTTCAGTATCCTTTAGCTGACTTAATTGAAGATCATATTTTTTACTGGTACGTTCTATGGCGTTTGCTACTATTTTTCTAAGGTCAGTAGAACGCTGTTTTATGCGGGTAACCACGCTCTTTTTACTATAATAGTCCTCAACCACGCCAGACACACTTTCGTAAGACTTAAGACCTGCTACTCCCTTGTTCGGAATATTTCCATCCTGTACAACATCACCAAACACAGTAAGCAAAATAGCGGAAAATTCTCTTGGCTCATACCCTTCATACGCAATACACGGGCTATAATTTCCCACTTTTATATCCATAAATATCTGTTCAAAAGACTTATATAATCTTTCCCTTTCCTCTGATGTAAGGGATGCCGTGCTAACACTTCCATCAAGTTCTGCTCTTGTAGCTATCTCATTTGCCACCACGGGAGAAATTCCAGTTAAGGATGTATATATCGCTTTTGCTACTGTTTCCGGTTTTTCCAATATACGATTCATAAAATAATTTACATCCACATCTAATGGATTTACCTTGTTCTGAGTCGGTGGATATGTATATTCCCGTCCCGGAAGTACCTCTCTGACTGAACTAACCTGATATGAAACATGCTTAATACTGTCAATAATCACATTATTCGAATCAATAAAAATAATGTTACTGTGCTTGCCCATTATCTCTACAACAAGCTTCTTAGTACAGAGATCTCCCATCTCATCCAGGTGCTCTATTGTGAACTCCACTATTCGCTCAAACCCTGGCTGAGTTATATCTGTTATTCGTCCATTACCTATATGCTTTCGCAGGAGCATACAAAAATTAGGTGCCACAGCCGGGTTCTCCTTGTTTTGTTCCGTAAGGTACATAAGAGGCAAACTGGCACTGGCTGATACAAGAAGCCTATGAGTTGTATTACCCTCATCAGTCCTATTTTTAATAACAATACTAAGCTCATCCACCTCAGGCTGATAAATCTTGTATATTCGTCCACCCAGGATTGTGTTATTTAGTTCTTTTACTATTCCCGATAAAAAAACTCCATCAAGTGCCATAGTAATCCTCCATTTCAACTGTCTCAAAAAACACTGTAGATATGTGTTATATCTACAGTGTCTTCTTAATGTGTATGTTATACCTGATCGTAAAGTCTTTGGTATATTTCTGCTGAATTACTCCAGCTATAGTTCTGCTCCATAGCTCTAATCTGCATATTCTCCCAAGCTTCCTTATAATCGAAGAATATTCTCTTTGAGTAGTTGATAGTGTTGAGAAGCTCAAATGCATCATAATTTGCAAAAGAGAATCCTGTTCCACTTCCATCAAACTCATTGTAAGGAATAACTGTATCCTTAAGACCACCTGTCTCTCTAACTATAGGGAGTGTACCATATCTAAGTGCCATAAGCTGTGTAAGTCCACAAGGCTCGAATCTTGATGGAACTAACATAGCATCACAGGCTGCATACATTTCATGTGACAAAGCGTCTGAATAATAAATATTTGCAGATACCTTCGCAGGATGTATGCCCTGATAATATTTGAACATATCCTCGTATCTTCTATCTCCCGTACCAAGAACCACAAACTGAGTCCCATCTGTACAAATATCATTCATAATACGGTCTACAAGATCAAGTCCTTTTTGGTCGGTAAGTCTTGATATGATACCTATCATGTATGCATTCTTATCCTCTGGGAGACCAAGCTTTTTCTGAAGTGCTAACTTGTTCTCCACCTTGTTCTTGCGGAAGTTTTTAGTTGTGTAGTTTTTGTATATCTTTTTGTCTGTAGCAGGATTGTAATCGTTGTAATCAATACCATTAACAATTCCCCATAAGGACTCATGTCTGGCACTCAACAAACCATGCAATCCCTCGCCGTACTGAGGTGTCTGTATCTCGTAGGAGTAAGTATTTGAAACTGTAGATATCTTATCAGCGTAAACAAGACCACCCTTTAACATACTTGCATCCTTGTACATCTCAAGCTTATCCGGTGTAAATACATAATCAGGAAGACCTGAGTACTCCTGCAATGTCTTTACATCCCATCTGCCCTGAAACTGAAGATTGTGAATAGTCATAATGGACTTCATACTGCTGTAGAATGGATTGTTCGCAAACAAAGTCTTCAAATATACTGGCACAAGTCCAGCCTGCCAGTCATGGCAGTGAACTATATCCGGCTGAAATCCTATACTAGGAAGAATAGATAATGCAGCCTTACTGAAATAACAAAACTTCTCGATATCCCACTTAATATCACCGTAAATATTGAAGCCGTTGAAATAGTATTCGTTGTCAATAAAGTACACAGGAACCCCTTCATACTCCATATACATAACACCTACATACTGCTGTTTCCAACCTATATCCATATGGAAATGAGTAAGATATCTCATCTTCTCCTTGAATTTGGCAGGAAGACACATATAGTTAGGTATAATAACTCTAACATCGTAATGCTTCTTGTCGAATATTCTTGGCAAGGTACCTACAACGTCTGCCAAACCGCCTGTCTTAATAAAAGGCACACATTCTGAAGCAATATAAGCAATCTTCTTCATATAAATTTCCTCCTAGATACCTAATTATATTCATTCTATCATAAGCAGGTAAATTATTCAATCTGTTTTCCTACCTTGAAAGCCTTGATGTTCGCTTAACCAACTCCTTGTCCGGCACCACGTTTCCATATCGAACCAAGACATAAATATCAGTTATCTCAGATACATCTTCACCTATAGATTCAAGGATTTTATCCTCAATATCCCTACATGTCATATCGTGTTTTAGATCTATCTCACGGCTTTCCTTCAGCACTCTTTCGCGATAATACTTTCGAATCTTTTCCTCTGGGGAAAGTCTTCTAAAAAACGATTTCTTTTTTATTTCCTCATCTGTTTTTGATATATGCTTTTCGGCTGCTTCTACCATATCTTTCTGAAACTCTCTCCTTATGAGCAAACGCTTCATTATGGATTTTACTATTCGCCACAATATAAATATAGCAAGGGCACCTAAAAACACCTTTAAGATAACCGCACCCACATAAGAAAATTCTCTCTCAGTATTTAAAATATCATCCCATTTTCCGTCTTCATCAAGTTCATAGTAGGCACTACCTGATGACATAAGCTTCATAACAAGTCTCATAACAAATGATATTCCGAAGGCAAATATTTTTACTATTGATACAATCAAATCAACAAAATGATTTATCAACCTTCCCACATCTAAGTTTCCACCCAGCAGTATACTTACAAGCAAAACAAATAGAATAAATCCGACTATTGCAGTATTTACTCCTAATATGTTTCCAAGGGGAAGTCCTGACACATCCTTTGTTGACTCAACATAGTTTTTAACTCCCTCCACGTATACTATGAGGTAGTACAAAAAAAGTAATATTATGGGTATTATGAGGGCAGCTTTATATAATAACATCTCCTTTGCACCCCATCCAAATATACACACAATTACGCAAAATAAAAAGGAAGGCCATGGCACATCGTCCAAAGGTTTTAATTTATTTCCCCTATAACCATACTCTAAAGACGCCATCAAAAGATGCATTATAATAGCCAATAACAAAAATAATCTACTTAGCCCCAAGCCCATTATAATCACGCCTACCGTCAAAATAATATGACCGAAAACCATACCCAGATATGACCTTACTTTTTCTCGCATTAAATGAGAAATAATATATAAAACCCCAACTGTCAAAAGCAATGTCACATCCGGTTTTTCTTTTATCCAGATAATCTCTGCAAACAGCACTATAAGGTACACAAACAAAAGCTCGTAGGTAAATCTTAAAAGCTTCCTTGCAAATTCTATTTTACGTTTCATCAAGCTTCACCTCCCAACCAAACATGTAAGGTCTAAGTTTTTTGAAACCAATTATGTCGTAATATGGCACTATTAATGTTACGTTTATGTTTTTCGAGTATAGGTAATCAAGCTTAAGCAACAATTCTTCATTTACATATGCTGAAACAAGGACATATGCCATACTATCATCCAAGGATTTTGCACTCTCGTTTATGGAAGAAAGAAATCTTTCCATCTCGCCCTGATTTTTAATCCTTGCCAAACATTTATCTATAGTCATTAAATGATTTATAGCACTGCCAAAATCCACAGAACAAACATCATTGTTCACTATATCAACACCATTTCCTGCTACCATCACAGGAATTCCCCTTAGCAAAAAATCTCTAGACAAAGTACTGACAAGTTCTATAATAAGCTCCTGTATTTTCTCGCTCTTAACCATATAATTTGTATCCATATTAAGAAAAATCTTCACTCTGTACTCAGCTGTGCGTCCATATTGGTCAACCATAAGCTCGCCGGTTTTAGCGGTAGCTCGCCAGTTGATTTTGCTCATACTATCCCTAGTACTATACTCCCTGATTCCCCTAAAGAAAAAAGGATCCTCAAAAAGACTTCTTCTTGCCTCTATCTCGCCAAACATAGTATTGCAAATAACTTCATATTGTCCGCCATAAAGCTTTCTTGGCAACACATACATTTCTGCATAGTTTGGTATACTTTTTGCAAAGGTTTTAGTCATAAAAAAATCCTTAGCAATTATATTTACACCATCAACTGTATAAAATCCCCTTCTTGTAGCAACAAAATCAAGCTTTCTAGTTACCTTTTTGTTGCCCATTACAGAAAAAACATCATTTCTGTGATATCTATCAGTTATAACTGCATTTTCCTCATCTTGAAATTTAAAATATCTGGAGGTGGCAAACTTTACATGAATAACCGGTAATGGCAGATATTTGTCGTTATTGATTACCTCAACCAAGGAACTTTTATCTCCCACATTAAGACAATCATCCTTAAAACTAATATCTATATTAAGTTTTTTGTCCCACAGATTTCTATATATACGATGTTGCACTGTATATATAAATGTGGCAATAAAAATAGCAATAACAAGTGGCATTTATCTCTCCCAATCTTCTACAGGAACCTTCACAGAGGCAACAATATCTCTAATTATCTTTGCTCCGGCATCTCCAGAAATTCCGAAGGCTATAATTCTATGTCCCAAGACATATGGTGCAACTTTTTTCACATCATCAGGCTCCACAAAAGTTCTTCCTTGTATAGCCGCATAAGCTCTTGCACTATTCAAAAGGCCTAGAGTTCCTCTACTACTTACACCGACATTTATTTTGCTACTTTCTCTAGTAGCCATAATAATATCAACTATGTACTCTCGAATACATTTATGTACAAATACCTCTTGTACTGCCTGTCTACACAAAAGCACTTGCTCCACAGTAGCTACCGCCCGAAGTTCTTCAAGAGGTGATGCTGAAATAAATCGATCTATTATATTAAGTTCCTCGTTTTTAGTAGTCGACCCCATAGATATCTTCATAAGAAATCTATCTAACTGAGCCTCAGGCAACGGATAGGTTCCTGTGGTTTCCACCGGGTTTTCTGTGGCAAAAACCATAAAAGGTTCTGTTAGTGACATAGTTTCACCATCGATGGTAACCTGTCTTTCCTCCATAGCCTCCAAAAGACTGGACTGAGTTCTTGGAGTGGCTCTATTTATCTCATCAGCTAAAAGAATATTAGTAAACACAGGTCCTTTAACCAGTGAAAATTCACCGGATTTTTGACTGTATACATTTAATCCGGTAATGTCTGAAGGCATAAGGTCCGGTGTGAATTGAACTCTTTTAAAATCGCCGTCTATACTTTTAGCCATTGATTTTGCAAGCATAGTTTTTCCTGTTCCAGGAGTATCCTCTATCAGTATGTGTCCCCCCGCCCATAGAGCAGTAAGAAAAAGTTCTATTACATCTTCTTTTCCGACAATAATTTTGCTTACATTATTTTTTATGTTGTTCGATATTTCTTTAACCTTCGCAATATCCATATTCTCCTCCTATTTATCCTTTACATATACCTACCAATCTCGACTATCCCACAGTACAGTAAAAGGACCATCATTTAAAAGTTCTACCTTCATATCTGCCCCAAAAACACCAGAGAAAACACTGCCATATTCCCTGGCAACGCATTCCTTGAAATACTCATATAGTTCCTCAGCAAGCTCAGGACTTCCAGCCCCTGTAAAGCTAGGTCTATTTCCTTTTTTACAATCAGCATATAGTGTAAACTGTGACACAACAAGTATCTTTCCATTTACATCCTTAACACTAAGATTTGTTTTACCATTTTCGTCCTCAAAAATGCGAAGTTTAATAAGCTTATCTACATATTTATCTACCATTTCCTTCGTATCATCTTCTCCAACGCCCAAAAACACAAGTAAGCCTTTATCGATATTTCCTGTTACAATTCCATCCACTGTTACAGAAGCTTTTGTCACTCTCTGAATAACTAATTTCATATTACTCCAAGACACAATTACGTGTCCTCTCCTTCCTTATTTAACATACTTATTTAACATACTTATTTTCTCATATCTTATCACATTATGGTGTTAAAAAAAAGAAAATGCTTAACACATTCTTTATCTTCAGACAATATGATATAACAGCCAAACATATCCCCTCCATATATGACGCCTAATTACATACAACTGCCAAAAATGTATTCTTATAAACATCAAATATTTTCCCTGTATTTTTTCAAATTTATATATTATTTATAATTGTTTTATGATAAAATTACGATATCTATTTGATTTTATAACTTAGTTATACAAAGGAGGATATTATGTATTGTGATGTATGTGGACATGAACTAAACGAAAATGGTTTTTGTCCTATATGCGGCTGGGGTATTC
>SVED01000036.1 GCA_015057515.1 Lachnospiraceae bacterium | reverse complement strand
TAGATAAGCTTGAAGTAGCAATGCCAGAATGTCAGGTTGAGAGCTTTATTGAATTTATAGACAGAATGATAGGTGGTATATCGGATATGCTAGTTCCCATCAAGTATGCTATGCTTGGTATTGTAATCGTAGTAAACATTCTAATTGTTGTTTTTATGCAGAAAATGTTCCTAGTTCGTGAACGAGGAGAGATGGCTATGCTTAAATCAATAGGCTTTTCAAATGGCAAGATTATAAACTGGCAAACAAAGAGAATTGCTATAGCATTATTCCTTGGGGTTGTTATAGGAACACTTACAGGAACACCTTTCTCACAGCTCACATCTGGTCAGGTGTTTAAGATGATGGGAGCTAGTAGGATTGAGTTTCAGATAAATGTCTTAGAAGTATATGTGATATACCCACTAGTAATATTTGCAACATCAGTTCTTATGTGTATGGTCACAATGCTTAGCGTTAGAAAGATTACTGTAAATGATATGAATGAGATTGAGTAAGGTTAAAATACAGGAGGAGCATAATATGGCAACAGCATTAAAGGTAACAGATCTTTGTAAAACATATATAACTAACAAGAGACAGAACAATGTACTTAAAAATGTTAATTTTCAAATTGAAGAGGGGGAGATGGTGGCTATTATGGGACCATCTGGCTCAGGTAAATCTACTCTATTGTACAGTGTATCTGGTATGGATAGAGCAACAGCAGGAACTGTAGTTATTGGAGATATGGAGATTACAAACCTAAGTGAAAAGGACTTGGCAGAGGTAAGACTTAAATATATGGGCTTTATATTCCAGCAGATGCATATGCTTAAGAACCTTTCAGTTATGGATAACATTATCCTTCCTGCCTATGAGGCAACTAAGGACTCTGATGAGAGAAAGAAGATTGATGATAACTGCAAGAAGCTTATGCATAGACTTGAGATATCAGAGATTGCTGATAATGATATTACTGAGGTATCAGGTGGACAGCTTCAGCGTGCATGTATCTGTAGAAGTCTTATTAACAATCCTAAGATTATATTTGCAGATGAGCCAACAGGAGCTCTTAACAGAAGCGCATCAGATGAGGTTATGAGTATTCTTAACTCTCTTAACGAGGATGGTACAACTATGATGATTGTAACTCACGATATGAAGGTGGCAGCAAGATGTAGTAAGGTAATGTATATCGTGGATGGCAACATAAAAGGCGAGATAGAGCTTGGCAAGTTTGGAGATAATGAGGATGGTACTATAAAGGATAAAAAACAGCTCCTTAAGGAGAGGGAGAAGAAGATAAATAACTGGCTATCTGATATGGGATGGTAGGTATGGAAAACTCTAGGGTATTAGGCTCTGGAGTTTTTTATATAACTAATTTATCTTGTGAAGAAGTATTGAATTAATATATGTTTATACTGAAAAAATCTAGATAATTGTTTAATGATATTGTATAATTTTAGAAGAGTATCTGACAAGGAGGATACAATATGGAGACAACTTCCAAAAAAAGGATAAAGATTACGTTTAATGCACCAGTGGTCCTTATTTTTGTTGGTATATGTCTGGTGGCAACATTGCTTAACTATATTACAAACGGAAAAAGTAATATTACACTTTTTATGACATATCATTCATCTTTGGCAAATCCACTTACCTATGTTAGATTTGTCACACACATATTTGGTCATGCCAATTGGACACATTTTATGGGAAATATGTCCTTTATACTCCTTCTCGGACCACTTCTTGAAGAAAAATATGGCGCAAGAGAGCTTATTGAGGCAATTATATTTACAGGGGCAGTGACAGGCATATTTAATTATATATTCTTTCCTAATATAGCGCTTTGTGGTGCCAGTGGTGTGGTGTTTGCATTTATATTGCTTTCATCCTTTACAAGCTTCAAACAGGGTGAGATACCACTTACATTCATAATTGTGGCGGTAATCTACATTGGACAGGAAATATATAAGGGTGTTGCGTTAGAAGATAATATATCCAATTTGTCACATGTGCTTGGCGGTGTGGTAGGTAGTACGGTGGGTTACTATACAAACAAGAAGTCCTAGGGTTTGAGTAGGATTGTAGTTAATGTGTTGAATCCAGGGAATGATTTTTCTGATAATGAGGTGACGTATGGATATATATGAGCATTACAAAGGTAACAGATACAAGGTAATAGGAATTGCAAAGCACAGCGAGACCTTGGAGGAATTGGTAGTGTATCAGGCTATGTATAGAGATTATGGTATATGGGTTAGACCCAAGGATATGTTCTTTGAGGATGTATTGGTAAATGGTGAGATGGTGTCGAGGTTTAGGAAGGTTGAAGATAATTTATAAAATTGAGAAATATACTGATTGGATAAGAGTTAGTATAAGGAGTGTGGAATAAATGAAATCATTAACACAAAGGGATATGTACGCTGGATTGCAACCTATGCTCATGGAGGGGGAGGTGCTTACGTGTCCGGTTACATGTATGTTTTTAACAAAAGGAGTGTTTGTAAATGCCTATGATATGACCAGTGGTTTTGCATCTTTCACCAGCTATGGAAGGTTGTTTCTTTCTGTATATATTTCAGGGACGACTTATGGTACATATTACGATATGAGAACAGTTAAGAAAGTTACGGTTAAGCGAAATTTTGCAAAGCAGTACATAATTACTTTTGTTTTTCCGGGAGATACAGGAGATATTACATACAAAATTCAGATAGGAACAAAGTTATTTTTTGGTGATTTCGTTAATCAGGCACAATATGCTAATCAGTTTGGAGATATTGCCAGGTCGTATGTAAGATAATAAATACAAGCAATAGAAAATGTAGTGGAGGGGTACATAACATGAAGGTAATGTATGATTTATACAATAAGTTACAGGCAAACTCTGTAACAGGAATTGAATACAACGCATTTGCTGATTCTGTAGAATACAATAGTATAGTGTGCTCTGTAAAAGCATCTAACCAGAATAATTCGCTACAGGTTGAACTGACTTATGATGGCCAGAGATTTTCATTTATTGCACTTGATTATGACAATTTGTATGATTTGTTTGCAGATTTGAGTAATGGAGAAATATCTATAGACAGGCTATCAGATATTAGCATAATTGTTAAGGGTTATAGCCTAAAAAATGCAAAGCCATTTAGTGTTGTTAAAGCCTTGGTTTGTACTCTTATAGGAAGTGCTGTGGGATTATTTGGACTTGTTATGACACTTTTTGTTACCGTGGAAGTCGTAATAGGCAAAACACTTGAACTTAGCGTGATTGGTACTGTTTTTGTTTATGTTGCGCTAGCGCTTATTGCTATTAGTATAGTAAAATTTGGTTTTTTGCAGAGTAGATATAAAAGAAATATATTTTGTGTTGTAATAGGTTACTTCATTATGGGATTTTGCCTTACCTGTACAACTGTGGGACTTATAGAGGATTTTGATAAGGTAAAGGGATATAGTACGGATACTATTGGTGCCCTTTGTATTATGATGACATTTGCTTTCTTCGGACTTACTTTAGTGTTGTTAAGCAAAAAAAAGCCTAAAGAAAAGGTTTTACAGCTTATCAGAATCCCTGTGTTACCTAGTACCAGTCAGGCGGACACGATATTTAACTATATGAATGAAGCATGTAAAAATGGCAGACTTGCATATGATGAAATTAATTCTACCGAAAGAAATGCTCATAATGAGCTTGATTTGTTTATGCGATACAGCGCAGATAAGCTCTCTATTGAACTTGATGATACGCTTTTGTTTGATGAGCTTATGACAGCGTTATCACCAAATATTGCAGAGAACTTTGTGGAGTCTAATGTAAGAAAATATTACTGTTTCACTTAGAATGATATGTTGATTTATGATAAAAAAGCAGAGGTATGTAAGGATGTACTTTAATGAATTAGTTAATAGTATTGAACTAAATAAGTATAGTGTTCATGGTTTAGAAGTATACCTAAATGGAGGTATTGTGCATTCTTATGGTGATACTCAGGATAAAAGATATCCCATATATTCAGCTACCAAGACTATAACCTCCATAGCTGTGGGAATGGCGGTGGATGAAAAAAAGCTTAGTATTGACAAGCCAATACTTTTTTATATTCCTGAAAGTGTCAGAGTAAAGCTTCCAACCAGTTATATAAAAGTATATGAAACCATAAATATTATTGATTTGCTTACCATGTCTGTTAAGGGATTTCCCTTTAGACCGAAGGGGGATAGTTGGCTAAAAGATGCATTTTCATATCCTGTGAACGTGCCGGGAGATGGTAAGGTGTATTACAGCAATATATCTGCATACCTAGTGGGGGTTGCGACTTCTTATGCAGTGGGAGAACATTTGTATGAGTATCTGAATCGTAAGCTGTTTGCACCATTAGGGATTGTAAATCCAGCTTATGGAAGTTGTCCTGATGGTTATTTTTACGGAGCATCACACATGAAACTTACGGTAAATGAATTAAGTAGCATAGGACTTTTACTGTACAATAAGGGAATGTTTGAAAATAAGCGAATATTGTCTGAGGAATATATAGCTAATGCAACTTGTTTTTCTGGCAATAACCATGTGGCTTTTGATGGTGGAAGCGAGAAAAAAAGGGATTACGGCTACCTTATATGGTCATATAGAGATAGTTTTAGTATGAATGGTAAGTGGGGACAGAAATGTCTCATACTACCGGAACAAAAGAAGGTTATTACTTATCTTTCTTCCATGGAGAACAATTCAGAGAAATTTATGGAGTGTATTGAGAAGTATTTATTATAGTAATATAATGTTTGGAAGGAGTAATTGTTCTAGTATGGCAGACATAATTGTAGTAGAAGATAATCAGGAGATAGGAATTCTTCTGCAGGATTTTCTTATAGCAGAAGGGTATGATACATATTTATCAGAGACAGGAGAGGAGTGCTTAGAGGTTCTTTTTGAAGAGGGAGCGAAGCTGGTTATTCTTGATATAATGCTTCCGGGCATAGATGGTTTTGCTGTATGCAAAGCTATTCGTGACAGGGATAACACCCCTATCATTATTGTGAGTGCCAAGGATACCAAGGAGGATAAGCTGAAAGGTATAATGCTTGGTGCAGATGATTACATAGAAAAGCCTTATGATATAGACATTCTTCTTGCCAAGATTAGTGGAATATTCAAGCGCAGGTATTCTACAGATGAGATGATTTGTGGGGATATTAAATTGGACAAGGTTGGAAGAAAGGTCTATAAGGCAGGGGAGGAGAAGTCTCTTAACGCCAAGGAATATGCTCTTTTGTTATATATGATGGAAAACAAGGATAAGGTTATATCCAAGGATGAGCTATTTAACAAGATATGGGGCTTCGACAGCGATAGTGAACCACAGACTCTTACTGTCCATGTTAAGTGGCTTAGAGAAAAATTGGAGGATGACCCTAAAAAACCAACACATATACAGACTGTGTGGGGAGTAGGGTATCGCTTTGAATAAAAGGTAAGGATTACATATGAAAAAGTTTGACAAAATGTTTATGCTGGCAGTGGCTATCCTTATGATAGTAATTACTTGTATAAATATATTTATAAGTAAAAATAGTTTCGCGGACAGTGACAGGGAGTACAAGGTAGCATTAAATAGACTGAAGAATGCCGTGATTGCCTATGAGGAACGGGAAAAGGTACCCCCAGCTAGCTTAAAAGTATTGTATGACAGTAAGGATATTGAGGTACATGATTGTCTTATTGAGCTTGTGCCTATAGCATCTTATGAGGACAAGGCTAGTAACAGCCATTTGAGCAAGGCTGTGGCAGACGAAGGTGAAGATTATAGTATTATTGTTACAGATAATTATATATATAAAGCTACATACCGTGTGGATATAAAAAACAACAGCAGGTTTCTTTTTTTGTTTAATATCACCTTCCTAATTGTGGGTATATTTTTACTATTTATTTACCTTTATGTGAGAAATAATATATTAAAACCCTTCCAGGAGTTTACTGATATGCCCTATGAGCTTGCAAAGGGAAATCTCAACAAGCCTCTTTGGGAATCAAAGAACAAGTATTTTGGCAAGTTTGTTTGGGGTATGAATATGCTTAGGGAATCCTTGGAAGAGAGTAGAGCTAGGGAACTTGAACAGGAGAAAGAGAAAAAAACTTTACTTTTGTCTCTTTCCCACGATATTAAAACACCTCTTAATGCCATATCCCTTTATGCTAAAGCCATAAGCAAGAACCTTTATAAGGACGAGACAAGAAAAAAGGAAGTGGCAGAAAATATCAACCTTAAGGTAGATGAGATAGAGGGATACATATCAGATATTGTAAAGGCATCTAGTGAGGATTTTATCAGCTTTGAGGTGAAAAATACTGAGGTGTATGTAAAGGATGTCCTGGAATTTGTAAATGATTATTACAGAGACAAAACTGCACTAAACAACATAGAATTTATGGTGGGTTCATATCACAACTGCTTGATTTGCGGAGATAAGGATAGAATCATAGAGGTTATACAAAATATTATTGAAAATGCAATCAAGTATGGGGATGGAAGAAAAATATGGCTTGAGGCAGAAAAGGATGAGGATGCCTACGTAATAGATATTATGAACACAGGCTGTAATCTTTCCAATGAGGAACTGGCTCATATCTTTGACAGCTTTTATCGTGGTACAAACGTAGGAAACAAAAAGGGTAGCGGTTTAGGTCTATTCATATGTCGTAAACTAATTCATCTAATGGAGGGTGAAATAATTGCTTCAATTGTAGAAGAAACAGGCGAAAGAATAATGAAGGTACAGGTTGTTTTAAAGTTGGCTTAGTTTTGTGCTAGCGCTATTTTGGAGAAAAACTATGATAGAAAATCTTAATATTTTAAAAAAAATAAAGGATGATTTCATAAGCATAATATGCAGCAAAGAAAAATTGTATTTAAATAAAAGATGTATTATATGTATAACAAGAGAAGGACGTCGTACAAAATATGTATGCATTAATTCTGAATTGTTGGTATATGACAGCTTGAACAATATAGAAAAAATATTGCCGGACAATTATGTTCGTTGTAGCAATGGTTGTATAGTCAATATGTATTTCTGCAAAAAATATAAAGATAGTAAGCTTTATATGCGAAATGGAAGGATTGTTGATGTAAGTAGAACCTTCAAGAGAAGGGTAGAGGAATATATAGCCAAAATGCATCGAATTAGTTGATGTGGAATGTAGGGGAGTGTCTATGTTAGAAATAGTGGCAAATAGAGAGAAAATCAAATTGAAATTTGAAGATATAATATACATAGAAAGAGTTAATCGTCAGATTAATATTGTATGTCGCGAAAATGAGTATTTGACCTATGAAACCTTGGACAAAATAAAACAGAAATTGCCGGAATATTTTATCAGATGTCATACAGGTTTTATAATAAATTTGAATTGGATAGAATATTTTTCGCAAAATCAGATTGTTATGATAAATAATAAAAAAATAAGCGTAGGAAGGGCATATAAATTATTTTAAATAGCCTTGTTAAAAATGACGGAATAAATGCTGTTTATGCAATGTTTATTGAAGTATTATATATATAAAAGTATAATTTTCCCATATATTGTTTTTAAAAATATAAAGATATTGGAGAGTGGAGTATGAGAATTAAGCTGGGAATCGTGGATGAAGATGTAATTTATTTACAAAAGCTGGTATCAACTTTTGGTAAATATTACAGTGACAAGTTAGAAATTTATTCATATTCAGATGTGGAATATGCAATTGACAAGATTAGTAAGCAGCGACATGATGTTGTCTTAGTGGATTCTAAGATAACTTCTTTTGATGTAAAAAATTGTTGTATTGCTTATATGGTTGATACATCAGATATAGACCAAATAAATGGAACAAAGGCTATATGTAAATTTCAGAAGACAGAGATGATATATAAGGATATTCTCAACTTATATGCAGAACACTCAGCTCTTGCAACAAAGAAAAAGAAAGTATCTCAGGATGCAGAAATTATTTCCTTTGCTTCTCCAATTAGTGGAGTGGGCAATTCCTCAGTTGCTGTTGCATTTGCAATCAACTGTGCCCTTAATAACAAGAGTGCATTTTATTTAAACTTAGAAACATTGCCATCAACAAGCGTATTTATGAAAAACGATAGCAAATACACTATGAGTGATGTTATATATGCAGTAAAGAGTAAGAAAAACAACTTATCTATGAAGCTTGAGAGCTTTGTTTCAACTGATTCAGTTGGTTTTGACTATTACGCAGATGCAGAAAACACTATGGACTTACATGAACTTAACGAGGAAGATATTGAGACCCTCATAAAAGAGCTAAAGATCATGGGACTATATGATTACATAATTGTCGACTGCAACTTCGAAGTTAGCAACAAGATGAAGAAGATTCTATCTATGACTGATAAGTTTGTATGTGTAACTAACTTAGACGAAAAGTCTGAGATTAAAATGTCAAAAGCAAGAGACCTTTTGAATATATATATGGGAGAGGGATTCTTTGAAAAATCATATGTTATCGTGAACAACTGTACAGTTTGTTACGATGATGCAACTCAGTATAATGTTATTGCAAATATGGAGCATATGGAGACATATACAGCAAGACAGATGGCTGAGTATATGGCAAATAACCAGACATTAACTAATTTATACTAAGGTTAGGGGTGTATTAAATGGATTTTAATGAAGAGCAGGAGTTTGTCAACGGTGTCAGATATTACGTTACGAATAACTTACCCCTTAATCAGTTGACAGATGTTGAGCTTGAAGAAGCAATAGAAGATATAGTAAAGCAAAAGCTTAGTGATAGATATTGTACTTTGGAACAAAAATTATCTATTATAAAGCAGGTATATAGTTCTATCAGAGGTTTGGGACTGTTGGATACCATCATGACAGATGATACTATCACCGAGGTTATGATAAATGGTAGAAATAACATCTTTATAGAGCAGAATGGTAGAGTTAAGCGTCTTGATAAATTCTTTGAGACAGACAGACGTTTGGAGGATATCATACAGCGTATCGTTGGTATGGTAGGTCGAGAGGTTAACCAGGCTAACCCTATAGTTGATACAAGACTTAAAGACGGATCTCGTGTTAACGTAGTTTTGCCACCTATAGCCCTTTGTGGACCTACAGTTACCATAAGAAAGTTCTCAAAGGAACCAATGACTATCGACAAATTGATAAAGTATGGTTCTATAACAGAGGATATAGCACGAAAATTGGAACTTTTAGTTAGAGCAAAATATAACATTTTTATATGTGGAGGTACTGGTTCGGGTAAAACAACCTTCCTCAATGCTTTATCTAACTACATTCCAAAAGATGAGCGTGTTATTACCATAGAGGACTCCGCGGAGTTACAGATTGTAGGTGTAGACAACTTAGTTAGCTTGGAGACACGTAATGCCAATGCTGCAGGTGTAGGTGAGATTACTATACGAGACTTGATTAAGTCTTCACTCCGAATGAGACCTGAGCGAATCGTTGTTGGTGAGGTCCGTGGTGGCGAGGCACTTGATATGCTTCAGGCCATGAACACAGGACATGATGGCAGTTTGTCAACAGGACATGCCAACTCCTCAACAGATATGTTGAGCCGTCTGGAAACCATGGTACTTCAGGGTGCGGATGGTTTGCCACTTGAGGCTATACGTCAGCAGATAGCATCAGCTATTGATATTATCGTCCATCTGTCACGACTTAGAGATAAGTCAAGAAAGACAATGGAGATAACAGAGGTTCTTGGACTTAAGGATGGACAGATAGAGCTTAATCCATTGTATGTTTTCGAGGAAGACGAAAACTCCACACTGGAGAAGGTATCAGGATCCTTAAAAAGAACTGAGAACAAGTTACAACAAGATTTCAAATTAAAATTAGCAGGAATAAGGGAAGAGATATAATCGTGAGCAAGAAAAAAAGCAAAAAAGAAATTCAAGAATTAGAACCACAGTTTTATATGTCAAGGGTAAATATACCTGTGCGAAACTACCGTGTGTACTACATGAGCAATAAGGAAAAGATTATCAACTTTATTATAGCTTTTGTAGTTGGTGCTTTAGTTGCATTTGAGTTTTATGGGGGGTTATTTAAAGACCAGTATGGAGAGGCGACAACAGCAACTACCATAAGCAACGCGGTTATAATGGTGCTTGTTGGAGCTATAGCAGGAAAGCTGTTTTTGCCTATCAGAACCAAAGGTATTATAGAGAAGAACAAGAGAAAACTCAAGGAACAGTTCAGAAACATGCTTGAATCTATCAATACTTCTTTAGGTGCAGGTAACAACGTTATTGACTCATTCCAGTCAGCCTTTGATGGCTTGAAGGTGCAGTATGACGAGGATGCATTTATACTTCATGAACTGAAAGTTATATTAGTAGGCAACAGAAATGGTATTGATATTGAGATACTTTTGGCTGATTTCGGTGAGAGAAGTGATATTGATGATATTAGAAGCTTCGCAAGTGTATTTGAGATATGTTACAGAAAAGGTGGTAACCTAAAGGACGTAATCAACAACACTCATGCTGTTTTAAGTGATAAAATGGCTATTATGGAAGATATAGAGACTATGGTGGCTGCAAATAAGGGCGAGCAGAACGTTATGATTATGATGCCTATTGCTCTTATTGCCATTATAAAGCTTATGAGTCCTGAATTTGGTGATAATTACACTACACCGGCAGGTATTTTAGCAACTACTTTGGGTATTATCTGCTTTGTAGCATCATATTATATGGGCAGAAAGATACTTGATATTAATATATAGGGAGAAATAATATGCTTACAACACAAGATATTGTTATATTTGCCATTGGCGGTGTATTTCTTTTAATATGGTTGTTCTTTTTCTTCTACGGCAAAAAGTATGCTGCTTTATTTGACACTTTGGAGGAAAGTGAATATCCATTGAAGGAACTCTTTTTCTGGGGATATGGTGTTATGGAGTTTTTCCATTATACATACAAGGGGAAAAGCGACAGAAAGCTTCGCCAGAGTGCAGAGATTTTATATGAGAAAAAATATGCAGAATTTTATATTAGATTGTCTTATGCGCAGAAGTTAACTTATGCCAGTCTATTGTTCTTGATTGGTTTTGTGTTATATGGACTTACTTCGGAGGTTGTTATATTGGTTGTTATGGCTGTATTTTCTTTTACGGCATATTACTATTATGGAACCTTAATGCTTGAACAGCTGACAAAGCGTCAGGAAGAACTGTTAAAGGATTTCTCAGAGGTTATATCAAAGCTTGCGCTACTTACAAATGCAGGTATGATACTTAGAGAGGCTTGGGAAAAGGTTGCTTTCAACGGAAACACACCACTTTATCAGGAGATGCAGTATTCCGTTGAACTTATGAGTAATGGTGTATCTGAGGTGGAGGCACTTCAGACTTTTGGCTCAAGATGTGTATTGGCTGAGATTAAGAAGGCTGTATCAACTATGGTACAGGGCTTGATTAAAGGAAATAAAGAACTGGTAGATATGTTACAGGCTCAGTCTGCTGAGTCATGGCAGCTAAAGAAACATTTAGCAACGAGAGAAGGAGAGAAGGCTGCCAGCAAGTTACTTATGCCTATGATGCTTATGTTTGTAGGTATACTTATTATGGTACTAATACCAATATTTGCGAATCTTGGTATGTAGATACAAAAATATAAGGAGGGAGAAGTGAAAATGAGAAAACTAGTTAATTGGTTTGACACAATGAAGATCGTCACTAAGTGTAAGGTAAATGAGTTCTTTACTAGTGAGGAAGGAGACGTTAACGTAGTATCATTAGTTGTACTTATTGGTGTAGCAGTAGTATTAGCTATCGTATTTAAGGATTCAATCAAGTCATTACTTGAGAGTCTCTTAGAGACAATTACAGGTAAGGCAACAGATGCAGTTAGCGACTAACATCATAGTTGTTGCATAATTAATTTATTACAAGAATATATAATGGAGTGGCGAAGGTGAAATATTTAAACAAATTCTATCAAAATAAAAAAAGTGAAAAAGGTTCCTTAGTGATTGAGGCAACAGTGGTTTTTCCTGTTACCTTTTTGGTATTGTTTTTCTTGCTTTTTTTGGGCAATATGTATTACCAAAGAAGTTTGGCTCAGTCTATTATGACTAGGGAGGCCATTAAAGCTGCGGCTGCATATTCAAATCCTATGGTAGATACATATATCTCAACCGGAGCCATTCCAGCTTGTAATGATCAAAACGATTTCAGACCATATAGATACATTTTCCCTTCAGGTATTGAAGAAGATATTAAAGGAAATATAGAAGACAGCATTAATAATATGGGTACAGGATTATTTAGTGGTATGGGAGCACAGACACCTGTGGCCGAGGTTGAATTTAACAGTTATGGAGTATATGCCACTGCAAAGGTGGATATGACATATAAGATTACTATGCCTATAAAATTATTAGGGCAGGATAATCCTTTTACAATAAGGTTTGATGAGTACATAGAAATATCAGCCATGGAAGGCTCAGAAATGGTAAGGAATGTTACTATGGTTATAGATATTATGGAAACATTTGGTGCAAGCATAGATATTCAGGAATATGTTAATTCGAATCCAACATTAGAAAAATTCTTTACTTTTATAAATTAACGGGGGGTAGCGTTATGATTAAACTATTTAAACCAGGTGGTGCGATATCAATATTTTTGGTTATTATATTGGTGCCTTGCCTAGTTGTATCATTTTTGTTTGTTGATTTAAGTAGAATTGAACTCTCAAAGGCCCTTGTATCATCTTCGGCTGATATGGCACTTAATTCCTTAATGTCGCATTATGATATTGATTTAAATGAATATTATGGATTGGTGGCTTCATGTCAAAATATAGAGGACTTTTACGCAGAGACAGAGGAATATTTCATATCAACACTTACTGCTGCAGGCTTAGGAGATGCACTTACTTCAGATATAGTAACATTCGTTATGAATCAGTCAGCCGGTGCAGCGGATTATATGCAGGTTAGTGCAATAGACGATACATTTACCATTGATTGCGTGCCAGATTCATCTCTTGGTGATTCCCCGGTGTTGATAAAAGAAGGAATAGTTGAATTTATGAAATATAGGGCTCCTTATGAGCTTGGAAAAACTTTTGTAAATTCATTGCTTGAGTCGGATACAGAACAACTTACTAACACTATGACTGACTCAGAGGAAGTTAGTGATTTAACAGATGCGAGAAATACCTTTGCGGAAACAGAGAGTGAATTAAATAAAGCAGAGTTCTACACTTTCTATTATTATGACAAATACAAAAAAATATCAGACTTCCCTACAAAAGCTGTGTTAGACGAAATTAAGACGAAAACGGATGATTATAGATCATATTACAATGAAATTACTCATCATGGAATTGAGACCCTCTGGGCTGGTGGTTCAGCAGTGTCTTTGAGGTCTATCAATGCTAACAAATATTATTCCGCATCAAATTATGACACAGAAAAAGAACAGTATTACATATCATCTTCTGGTGTATATGATAACGTATATCAGGAGGATGTAGCAGAAGATATTGCAGAGTATGATTCAGACCTTGATAATCCAGTTGAGAGTGAAGCAGAGGAAGTTGATCCTATATGGGCTGTTGATCAATCTGATGTTGATGCTCAGATTCAAGTTGTAAATAGTAAAAAGGATGCTTTGACAACATTGCTTAACGATTCAGGGTTTTCAACATATATTGATATGACGTATGGTGATAATCCTAATGACTATAATACATGTCAGTGGTATCATTTTGCTACAACATATATTAATTCAAAGATAGATGGTATAGTTAGTGCGGCTGATGATTTACAAGAGGAACTTATTACTCTTAAGGCTATGAAGTTATGTAAAATTGAGGTTGTTGACCCCTCAACTGGAGCAACTAGCGTTCAAGATAGCTATGATCCTATGACAACAGCAATATCTGAGGCAGATACAGTAATAGGGTATGTAAAGTCACCAGCAACTGCTAGTGTGTACTCAAGTAGCTCAATGCAATGGGTTTCAGCTAGCAAATTTAATGAGCTATATTCTAAGATAAAGACTTGTTTACAGAACAATAGTGATCTTACTGGAAAGTTTACTTATGATAGAACAGTTGATGCTTCAGGCTCTTCGGTTACTAGTACCTTACAGACTATATCTTCGGAATTAACAACCTATAGAGCTAAGCTTCAGGAATGTGTGGATGCATTGAATATAATTATAGATGGTGATTCATCTAAGAATGTATCCAGTCTAGCCGAAATTAGAACTTTGATAACTCAATATGAATTAGATTATCAGGGATGGACATCAGAGGCATATAGTGACGATAGTACAATTCATGGAGAAAATCAAACAGAAGCAGAAACAGAATATAATCTTGATGATCTTGCAGATGTTGCGGAAGTTCAGGCGTTTGAAGATAAATTAGTTGCAATAAGAGCGGAATATATTCAGACCATTGAAGAGATAGATGCTATTATGTATGGAAGTAGCTGTATAAAGGATATTTCAGAATATAGCTCAGTTCAGACACAGATTAATAATAGTCCTTCTTATACAAAGCCAACTGCTGTTATGACAAATACCCAGATAGATACTATGGCGGCATCAGTATTCACAGATAGATTTGATAAAGTTGCTGGTGATTTGACAACTCCGCCTGCAACCTTCAATCCAATATTTTCTTCTGGTGACGACGCTTACTATGATTTCTTGACTGCAAAAAAGTTTAATACCTCAGGTTCGTTGGATAATTTAGAGAATGAGGTTGGAGATCAGGAATCAAAGATTGGTGATTGGAAAGAACAATCAGAGGCGGAACCCGACGATGATACATCTGGTTTGGATCTTGGTGAACCGATTACAGCAGCGCATTCAGGTGGAGCGTTTGGCTTAGGAGATGCTATAACCTCCTTTGCTGATATAATTGTAACCCTTGTAACGTTAGGTGGAGAAGGTGGCGCAGGTTTTAATAATTTAAGAGATTCAGTATACGTTACAGCATATGCTATGAATATGTTTAGTTATAGAACATATAACTACGAAGGAAAGTATGATTTGTTAGCCCCAGAGGTTCAGGATGATGTTAATTTATCAAATTATACTGAAAAGTATGAAACTGTTGCAACAGAATGGGCAAATGAAGAGTTGACTTTTACTAATAACAAAACATTAACTAATCAGTTGATTACAAAGGGGTTCAATAAAGCCTACGGTGCTGAGTTGGAGTACATTTTGTATGGAAGTGATACTCTTGAAGGTGCTCTTGGCTGTGCTTTTAGAGATATATACATTATTAGATTAGCAATGAATACAGTTTCAGCCTTTGTAAACTTTTACTCAACTAGTAAAGACAACCTTACATGTAAAGCTGTTAATGGTATAGCGGTTGCTATTAATGGTGCAACTTATGGTATTATACCTGTCGCATTGGTAAAATGTATTTTAGTATTTTTACTTGCCGCACTAGAAAGTATTGTCGATATGGCCAATTTGAATGTGGGTATACCGGTTGAATTATATAAGGTAGAAGCTGAGTCTTGGACAGTGACATTGGATGTTACAGACGAAGTAAAAGGTGATGGAGCGCCAGGCGAAAAAACCCCTGCCAAGGGTGATGGACTATATATGCAGTACAGTGATTATATATTCCTTTTCCTATTCTGTGGATTCAACAATAATAATCAAGGAATGTATGAACGACTTGGTAATGTTATTGAAGCAAACATGCAAATGCGGAGTGATGAAACGTATGACTTGTCCCTTGCCCATACAATGTTTTTCATTTCGGGTAAAATGGAAGTGGATCCATATATGATGGGCTTACCATTAGCTTCGGAATTTGAAGGAAGTGCTTTTGAAAGCTTAGATTGGACACGTTTTACATTTAAAACAACACGAGGATATTAATGGATTTGAGGGGTAGTAAGATGAAAAAAAATAATGAACAGGGAGCCATTGTAGTAGAGGCTGCAATGTCATTGCCAATATACATATTTCTTATTATTACTATTTTAAGTATAGTAAACATATGCTATATACAGACGAAGGTTCAGATTGCATTAAATACATCGGCTAAACAGGTTTCGCAGTGTCTATACATATACCATGCTACTAATGCAAATGAGCTTCTTTCTGGTGAAGGTGGCACAAGCTCAGCGGCAACAGCCAAGGTTAGCAATTTTATGAATGGCTTAATGGAAAAATTAGGCATTGAAAATGAATTTTTAACAAGTTTTTCCGAGGCCTTAGGTGGAACCAGTTTAGCAGGAATTGTTGCTGATCAGCTTGCTGAGGGCCTGATGGAGGCTGTTACAGAAAATGTATTGATTACTACTGAAGGTGAAACTGCTGATGAGTTTTATAAAAGGATGGATATGATTAATGTAGTATATGAATCAGATATAAGCTCTGATGGAAAGACATTAATGGCAGGAGTTAAATATCAAATAGAAGTTATAAACTTGTTTAACAATCCTGTTACAATCGATATGTATAATGTCGTAACCACTGGAGTGTGGGGAAATTAATTTTGAAAGGTATAAGATAAATGGAAGCTGTATCATATCTAATTATAAATATATGTACATTGGCATTTAATGCTATAGGTATTCTTTTTATGAAAAACTTAAAAGAATATTCCAATAACACAAGTGATGTTAACTTAAGTAAATCAAGTGATAATCATGAGAGTAAAGATGTTTCGGCGTCAGATGAAAAAACTGAGGAAGATGAATTAGAAACAGTGTCAAAATCAGAACCAGAAGTCATAGAAGCTGATTTATCCACAGAAAATAAAGACGAGATTAAGGCTGAAACAGAAGTAGATAAACAGGAAGATACATCTGTGACAGATAGTTCTGAAACAAAAGATGTTCAACTATTAGATTCTTCGGATGGTGAAGTGGGTAAATCTTTAATTAAGCGTATTATTGGGGACAATATGGTATTTGTTTTTGCAATGCTTATACTTAATATGTTTCTTGGTAATTTCTTAGTATTAATATATGATAATCATATTGTTACTGATGTTAAGCTGATGTTAATGGTTGTTTCATTATGGCCGATAGCCCTTATTGACTATAGGGAAAAAATAATACCAAATAGTATCTTAAAAGTACTTATATGTTTTAGGGTTGTTTTATTGATTCCAGAATTAATATGCTTAGATAACCCAGTTAGATTACTTTTAGCAGCTGTAATTGCCGCAGTTGTTATGTTGGTTGCGTGTATTGCTGTTGCTTTTCTTATGAAGGATTCCATTGGGATGGGTGATGTTAAGTTATTTATTGTTATGGCGTTATACCTAGGCGTGGATGGAATTGGTTATGCAGTATTTTGTGCGTTGGTAGTGTCTTTCTTTATTGCATTATATTTACTCTGTTCAAAGAAGGCCAGTAGAAAAGACAGTATTCCTTTTGCTCCAGCAATTTTAATTGGAACGTTTTTATCTGTTTTTTTAACAGGTATTTAATCAACAAGAAGATTTTTACAACAAGAGGTTTATATGAAGAATTATAGAAATTTATTTCCGCCAGTGCTTATTATATTGATGGTATTATCTGTATATATGGCTTCTAATAACAATATAAAAGCTAAAAAAGAATATGAGGACATGCTTGCAAAGGCTAGAGAATGTGTAGAGTATGGCATTATTGTTGATGCCGATGTGTATTATCAGGAGGCGTTAAGTTTAAAACCATCATCAGAGTTATATGTTGAGTACATGAATATGTACATTGACGCTGAAGAATACTATGATGCACAAAAAATTGGTAAATCAATTATAGATACATACAATGATAGTGTAAATGTGTATGAAACACTTTCAAAGGCTTACTACTATGATAAAGACTATGATGATTTTATTGAACTTTATGTTAGATATCAGGATGAAGGCCTTTTTTCACAGACAATGGAAGACTTGTATGCATCTATAGAATATAACATTACTTATTTTGGTTCTTTTTTGGAAGTAGGTACATATAGTGGTGGAAGATGTGCTGTAAAAACTGAATCAGGATGGGGATATGTTTCAGATGTTGGTAAGAAAAAAATCCCATATGAATACGAATGGGTTGGTGATTTCGGCAATGATATTGCTCCGGTTTTGACTAAATCAGGAGAAATGTTTTTTATTGATATAGACGGAAACAAAAAGAAGGTTCTAAATAAAATCGAAAATGTTGTAGCGATTGGTAATGTTGCCCAGAATATTATTCCTGTATATGATGGTAGTACATGGTCCTTCTATGATATGGATCAGAACTTTATTTGTGGTGGTTATGAAGAAGTTTCTTCTATGGGAAATGGATATGCTGCTGTTAAAACTAATGGAAAATGGCAGATGATTAATTCTAGTGGTGAACCAATTACCGATGAGTTATATGAAGATATTAAGATTGATGATCGTGGCGTTGCATTTAGAGGCTGCTATTTTGGAAAAGTAGAGGGTTTCTATTATATGTATGATGAGAATGGAGAAAGAATTGTTGAACAACCATTCCAGGATGCGAAGGTATTTCAGGACACAGAGGGCTATGCCGCAATTTTACTCTATAACAAATGGGGCTTTGTCAACCTGGAAGGTGAAATTGTTATTGAGCCTGAATACGATGATGCAAGAAGCTTTAGAAAAGAATTAGCTGCAGTTAAAATAGATGGAATGTGGGGATATATAGATTACGAGCAAAATCTTGTAATTGATAATATCTATACAGATGCCAGAGATTTTAACGATAGTGGAAATGCTATGGTTCTTGTAGGTGATACTTGGCAGTTAATAAAGCTATTAAAATATAATTACTAAATTGTAAATATATTATTGTTATAATTATAATGAAAGGAAAAACTGGTTGCATAACAATCAGCGGTTTGGATTTATGTTGAATTTTACATATGAAAACCAAGGTTCTCATACATATTTAGTATATAAGATGGAGGATAATACTGTCGATACTATGATACTTGGTATGTTAGCAAATAACAACATAAAAGGATTTGCTAAACATATGTATATGGAAAATAACGGAGAAAAGATTATTAAGTATAATGTTTCTGCAAAAATTCCATTGAGAAAGTTATTCATGGGTAGTGTTACAAAGTCTAGAGTATTAAATGTGTTTATTAATATTTTGGACGGCATAATAAGCGTTGAGGATTATATGCTTGATGTAGAGCGTATTGTAATTGATTTGGACTACATTTTTGCTGATGTTTCTACATCAGAGGTATCTATGATTTGTCTTCCTGTTGTAGAATATAATAATGGAGTGAATTTGCATGATTTCTTCAAAAACACAATATTCTCTTTGACTTATGATTCAAAGGAAAATGGAGATTATATTGCAAAGCTTATTGCGTACTTGAACAACGGCTATGATTTCACAGTAGTTGGTTTTAGAGATTTCTTAGCTTCTTTGTTAAATGATAATCAGTTTGCTCAGACTGCTCCGGCAACTCCTGCGGCAAGTGAGCCTATGGCTCCTGTAAACCATGCTGGTATGTATCAGCAGGCAAACAATATGTATGCGGCAACTAGTGCACCAGCAATGGCACCACAGCCAGCTATACCACAGCCAGTTATAGCACCACAGCCAGCACAGATTGATGGAAAAAATATTGATAATGTATATGTTAATAGCTCTAAATCAGCAAAAATGATTCAGAGAAGCGAAAAGCAGAAGCAGGAGCAGGCTAGCAGTTCTATTCCTGCAATGGATTTCATGGCTCCAGCCGGAAATAATAATCTAAGCTTTGAGGTACCAGGTATGGGACCTGCTCAGGTAAAAACAAAGGCTAAAAAGGAAAAAAATACAGCTCCTAAGCAGGCAGCTTCAAGCAGTGAAGAAGATGTTTCACTTATGTATTTGTTACAGCATTACAACAAGGATAATGTTGCAAAGTATAAGGAAACTAAGGAGAGAAAGAAGAGAGATAAGGCTACTGCAAAGGGAGGAAATGTGGAAACACCAAGTGCACCAGCACCAGCTAGACAGCCTATGGTACAGCAACCTGCTATGAGACAGCCAGTGGCACAACCTGTGGCGCAGCAACCTGCTATGAGACAGCCAGTGACACCACCAATGCCACAGCCAGCTGCTCCAGTTTCTATGCCACAACCAATGGCTCAACAATCAGCTACCCCAGCGATGGCACCACAGCCAGTTGCACCAGCAATGCCACAGCAACCAGCTGCTCCAGCAATGGCACCACAGCCAGTTGCACCAACAATGCCACAGCCAGCTACACCGACAATACCACAGCCAGCTGCACCAGCAATGCCACAGCAACCAGCTATGGGATTTGATGCGTTTAAGCCACAGCAGGAGTTTATGCCAAGCTCAGACCAGACAGTATTTTTCCCAGATATGGGTAAGGTTGAGAGTAGTAACAAGCCAGAGGCACCTAAGGCACCAGCAATGCCACAGAATATGGGGGCATGTGAGACTACAGT
>SVED01000110.1 GCA_015057515.1 Lachnospiraceae bacterium | reverse complement strand
GAACTAACTCCTTAAGCTGATTCATAACTGCGTATACACCGCCTGCCTCATTTAAGTCTTCCATATATGTAGGACCTGCAGGGGCTAAGTGACAAAGGTTTGGTGTTTTAGCACTGATTTCATTTGCCATAGCGATATCAAAATCAAATCCAATCTCATGTGCGATAGCTGGAATATGTAACATAGAGTTTGTTGAACATCCCAAAGCCATATCAACTGTAAGTGCATTTAAAATTGCATCCTTTGTAATGATATCTCTTGGTCTGATGTTCTTTCTGTACATCTCCATAACTGCCATACCAGCGTGCTTAGCAAGCTTAATTCTCTCTGAATATACAGCAGGGATTGTTCCATTTCCAGGAAGTCCCATACCAAGAGCCTCAGTAAGACAGTTCATAGAGTTAGCTGTGTACATACCTGAGCATGAGCCACAGGTTGGACATGCATTACATTCAAAATCTTTTACATCATCTTCTGTCATTGTTCCTGCTGCATAAGAACCAACAGCCTCGAACATTGAAGAAAGTGATGTTTTGTGACCCTTAACGTGTCCTGCAAGCATTGGACCACCTGATACAAATACAGTTGGAACATTTACTCTTGCAGCTGCCATAAGAAGTCCAGGAACGTTCTTATCACAGTTAGGAATCATAACAAGTGCATCAAACTGATGAGCAAGTGCCATTGCCTCAGTTGAGTCTGCAATCAAATCTCTTGTTACAAGAGAATACTTCATACCGATATGTCCCATTGCAATACCATCACATACAGCAATAGCCGGGAACATAATTGGTGTACCGCCTGCTGCGGCAACTCCAAGCTTTACAGCTTGAGCTATCTTATCAAGGTTCATATGTCCTGGAACAATCTCGTTATATGAACATACGATACCAACTAATGGCTTTGAAAGCTCTTCGTCAGTTAATCCTAATGCATTGAACAAGCTTCTGTGTGGAGCCTGCTGCATACCAACTTTTACGTTATCACTTTTCATTATTTTGCCTCCTCTAATTCATTTAATATGTTCGTTACCAATTCGCTTATCCAATCAAAATTTGTAAAAAATACAATTGCTGCCAGTATTGCACCAATTATAAAAAACACAAAGCATGGAATCTTAGGTACTTCATTCTTTGTCGGGAAAAGGTTTATAAACAAACTAGTTAATATCAATGCTGCAACAACCCCTAATATCCAAATAGGTATAAATATTGCTATAAGTATTATTGTTTTCATTTTCCACCTCTTATGTATTTTAAAGCTACAGGTTATTAACTACGTATCTCTATGCCTTTATAACATAGTTTAAACTCTTGTTGCTATAAGGTCACCCATCTGGGAACAACTTACAAGTTCTGTACCCTCTGAAACTATATCGCAGGTTCTGTAATTCTCAACAAGTACCTGCTGTACTGCTGCTTCAATTGCATCTGCTTCCTTATCCATATCAAAGGTATATCTAAGCATCATAGCTGCCGAAAGAATAGTTGCTATAGGGTTAGCTTTGTTCTGGCCTGCTATGTCTGGTGCGGAACCACCACTTGGCTCATACATACCGAACTTAGTCTCGTTAAGTGATGCTGATGCTAACATTCCGATAGAACCAGTAATCATTGAGGCCTCGTCAGAAAGGATATCACCAAACATGTTCTCTGTAAGAACCACATCAAACTGTGCTGGATCTTTTACAAGCTGCATAGCACAGTTATCAACTAACATGTGCTCGTAAGTTACTTCCGGATAATCCTTTGCAACCTCTTCTACTATCTTTCTCCAAAGTCTTGAAGAATCAAGTACGTTTGCCTTGTCAACGCTTGTCACCTTCTTACGGCGTTTCATAGCTATGTCAAAGCCCTTTATAGCAATTCTTCTGATTTCATTCTCGTTATATGTAAGAGTATCAACAGCAGTCATTACACCATCAACCTCTTTAGTCTCCCTTGCTCCGAAGTAAAGACCACCAGTAAGCTCTCTCATAATCATCATATCAAAGCCCTTATCAGCAATCTCTTCCTTAAGTGGACAAGCACCCTTCAACTCATTGTAGAGAAAAGCTGGTCTAAGATTAGCAAAAAGGCCAAGTTCCTTACGGATTTTGAGAAGTCCTGCCTCCGGTCTTTTCTCTGGTGGTAACTTATACCATGGTGATGTAGATGTGTTTCCACCTATGGAACCGAGGAGTACCGCATCTGCGGCTTTGGCTCTCTCAACAGCCTCATCTGTGAGAGGCACTCCGTGTACATCTATTGAACAACCACCCATAAGAAGCTGTTCATAATTAAATGTGTGACCATATTTAGCTCCGATTGCATCAAGTACCTTCATTGCCTCACTGACAACCTCCGGGCCAATACCGTCACCCTTTATTACTGCTATATTGCAATTCATAATTTTTCCTCCTAGTCTAGTATATAAACATATTTTTTCTATTTCCAAGATATACTATGCTTCCTATTGCAACAGCCAAATACACAACAACCGAAATCGCTAAAACACCTCCACTTTCCTGTTGCAACATAAGTTCAAAAAATTGACCCATACTTACTTCAAGTATACTAGCAATTATAAAATAGAATATTGCAATCCAAATTATAGGTGCAATGAACACAATCTTAACCGCTGTAAGTGCCTTTGCTTTAAACTCAATAAGTAAATGTCTTGTATATATATCATATATACCCAAGGCAATCATAAGAATACCTGTTATAGTACATAGAATAGACATCAGCTCTGCTTCTTCCATATTTCTAATATCCTTAAATTGACTTGCCATTTTAAACATGGAAAAACAATTTGTTAACATAGAAATAGCCTCAAATATTAAATATCCCCATATGAGAAATAAGTACCATTTCATACCATCCTGCATATATGTTATATGATACTTCTCTACTGGATTTTTAAATACTGGTGTCGCTGTTTGATATTGTGGTTGATTAATTGGATTATATTGCTGTTGATTATTTGTATTATACTGTGGTTGCTGGTACTGCATACTCTGATAATTGTTAGAATATACACTATCTTGTTGAGAATTATCCACAAAATTCGTTCCACAATAGTTACAAGCACCCTGTCCGTCTGGCACCTGATTTCCGCAATTAGTGCAAAACATATTTATCTCCCCTTTTGTAATTACTTATTGTTGATGTAATTGATAAGGCCCTCGTTCTTAATAATCTCCTGCATAAATGGAGGGAAAGCCTGACCCTTAAATTCAGTTCCCTTTGTCTTGTTGTAAATCATTCCACTGTCGAAATCGATTTCAACCTGATCACCTGCATCAATTCCCTTAGCCGCCTCAGGACACTCTATAATAGGAAGTCCGATGTTGATTGCATTTCTATAGAAAATTCTTGCAAATGTCTCTGCGATAACACAAGAAATACCAGATGCTTTGATAGCTATAGGTGCGTGCTCTCTTGATGAGCCACAACCAAAGTTCTTATTTGCCACCATGATATCTCCCGGTTTAACTCTATTTACGAAATCCTTGTCGATATCCTCCATACAGCTCTTTGCAAGCTCTGCCGGGTCTGATGAGTTAAGATATCTAGCTGGGATTATAACGTCTGTATCTACATTGTCACCATATTTATGTACTGTTCCGAATGCCTTCATTATATACACC
>SVED01000035.1 GCA_015057515.1 Lachnospiraceae bacterium | reverse complement strand
GATAAGGTGGCTTCTGGAATAATCGAGGGTAGGGTTGCTGTTGTAATTGATAATTCCCCGGAGGTTATATTAGCACCAAGTAATTTTAATATGTTGCTTCAGGCATCTGATGATTACTACAATAGGTGGGCAGTGGGAACCTTTGCCAGAATACTTCGATATATTGCAGCATTTCTAGCCATAACTTTGCCGGGATTTTATATTGCTATAACAGTTTTTCACAGCGAAATGTTACCGACTAAGCTTTTGTATGCCATTGTTTATGCAAGAGGAATGGTAACACTGCCCATTGTGGTGGAAGTATTGGTTATGGAATTTTTGTTTGAGCTTCTGAGGGAAGCGGGTATAAGATTGCCTGGACCTCTGGGAAACACCATAGGTGTTGTAGGTGGTATTATAGTAGGACAGGCAGCAGTAGAGGCAGGGATAGTAAGTACTATAGTAGTTATTGTTGTAGCCTTGACAGCCATAGCTTCCTTTGTAATTCCAAATGAGGAATTTGCTTCAGTTTTCAGATTGTTAAAATTCTTTATTATTTTTACCTCTGCACTTTTTGGTTTATATGGATTTATAATGGGACTTTTAGTTATTGCAGTTCATTTGTCTGGATTAAAAAGCTTCGGGGTGCCTTATATGATGCCTGTAGTTGGCGGCAGTCAGAATGAAGATGAGAGCAACAAAGACTTTGTTCTAAGAAGTCCTTTAAAATCAATGAAAAAAAGACCTTTGTGGGCAAAAGATGGAAATAGAATAAGATTAAAAAAGAAGGGATAATAAGTGATGAATATAGATAACGGAAAAATATCCACCCGCCAGTGTTTCAGGGTGGGTGTGTTGGAAAATATTGCCCTTGGAATAATAATAATACCCTATGTTACAACCAGTGTAGCGGGAAGATGGCATCTGCCAGCGTTAGGCTTAGGTCTAATATTTTCAGGATTATATGGGTTTATAATTTTTTTCTTATCAAAAGCATTTCCGGAAGGCTTTATAGAATATATTCATGAGTCCTTAAGTGTAGGGGGAAAACTCATTTATACTTTTTACCTTTTTAGATACGTGATAAAGATAAGCCTCATTACAATGTTTTTTGGAGGAATAATTCAGGAATATATGCTTAGAAGCTTTAATATGTGGTGGATTATAATACCTTTTCTTTTTTTATCAGGATATGGCGGAACAAAGGATATAGAAAAAAGAGGTAGACTATTAGAGCTGTTGTTCTGGTGGATGGTGTTTCCTCTCATATTAGTGGTTGTTTTTTCTATAAGCAATATGAATTGGCAGGAGATACCTAATATGGCACAAAGCTTTATGCCAGAGAATATCACCTTGGGTAAGAGTCGGATATTACTAGGCGCATATTTGGTTGTATTGGTTCTCTCAACTATGGAATTAATGATGTTTACTCTGGCTAAGCAAAAAAGAAATAGGTGGGACAGTAGTCTTAGAATATTGCTATGGATATTAATTGCTATTTTATGTGCCCATATATTCATAGTGGCAATTTTGGGAAGAGGATGGACTAGCAGCAGTAGTTCTTCTGTTTTAGCAGTTATGGAAGCTACTTCCTTTCCGGATGGAACCATAGAGAGATTAGATTATCCTATTTTAGCATTTTGGATAATAGGTGTATTTGCAATTGTCAGTGGTTATATGTTTTACTGTAAAGAATTTATAAATGGTATATGTGGAAGAAAATCTTTTAAACCAAGAAGCTTTAGTATGCCAGTAGTAATTTTATTAGCACTTCTCTTTGCTTATCTTTGGAGCATAGAGGCTGTAGCAAAAATATTTACTTGGTATGTGGTGTGGATTGACCTTGCCGTTAGTGTTATTGTACCTTTGGTAATGTGGCTTGTTAAAGGTGAGCGAACTAAAAAAATTCTTCAAGGCACAGTAAAAAAGAGAAGAAAAAAATTTCTTCTTATGTTATTTGCTGTGATAGGTGCGGCTGGCCTCACAGGCTGCGATTCACCAAGAAATGTTAAAGAAATTACTCAGGATATTAACACCAGCTATAAGCCATTGGAGGAGGATAAGGGGTCCTTAGAAAATCGGGATTATGTAATTCGTATGGAAATTGGGCCAGAGGATGGTTTAGAAAAATATAATTTCAAGTTTGAAATAGTTGATTTATCAGAGTATAAAGGTGGTACAAAGGGAAATATAAAGACTAAGGATTATGAATGTAAGAGTGAAAACGTTAAGGAGGCTTGTCAGGATTATTTTAAAGACAAGGAAAGACAACTGGATTTAGGGCATATAGAAGAAATTAAATTTAATGAAGATTTGAGCGATAATGTCATGAAGGATATAGTTGTTGAACTTGCTAATAACCCTTCAGTTGCTAAATCCGTAACAATACAGTATCAGGAAAAAAATCAGGAAGAGAGGATATTGCTTAGAGAAATGATTAAAGACACCTATACAGGGGAAGACTTCTAAAACATAAGGAGTTAAATATTTCCAAAATGTATAGGAGGATATATGGGAAAGAGAATAATAAGAGGTTCATTTATTGGAATATTTCTTGGTGTTGTGGGAGCAATAGCAATAGGAAATGTGATGCATTTGGTGAAAATAAGCAGGAATCAGCCCTATGATAATCTGGAGGCAGCTATTGAGGAGGATCAAGAAGAGGTTTTTAGTCATAGTAGTATAAGCGCTGATGAGAATTGTCAGGATATAAAGGATGTAGTGCTTCGTTTTCATGTAAAGGCCAACAGTAATAGCAATGAGGACATAGAATTAAAATATCTTGTGAGAGATGCTATTTTGTACGAGTTTGCGGCTGTGCTGGAGGATACTATGACACGAGAGGAAACCATTTTGTACTATGAAAGTAATTTGGAAGAAATAGAGAAGGTGGCAGAGCTTACTATCAAAGAGGCAGGTTATGACTATTCTGTTAAGGCGTATATTTCAAATGATTACTTTCCAACGAGACAGTATGGTGAAATGGTGCTTCCAGCAGGATACTATGAAGCTTTAAGAGTTGACATTGGTGAGGCAAAGGGCGAAAATTTTTGGTGTATTTTATACCCCATGATGTGTTACACCATAGATAGCGCCGCTGTAATATCAAATGAGGATGGAAAAGAGTTAAAGGAACTTGTTGGAGAAGCAGAGTATGAGAAGCTTTTTATTAAAAGAGATATGGAAGAGGATGACAAGGTTGAAATAAGGTTCAAGTTCTTGGAATGGTTTGGTTTATAGGGCTTTAAGACTTGAACTTATTGCGGCAAGTGATGTATAATGTACCCGTGCCCGCATTTTGAATGGGCTGTTCTATTATATTTCACGTAGAATATAATATACAAAACGAAACGAGGAAAAATTTATGGCTAAGAAGAATCTGGCAATTATATTTGGTGGACGCTCATCCGAGCATGAAGTATCATGCATATCAGTGCTTGCTATTGCAGGTGCAATAAACAAAGACAAATACAACACCTATCTTATAGGTATTACCCAGGAGGGTACTTGGCTTTTAGCCGAGGATATAGATGCCATTAAGAATGGCAACTGGAGGAACAGCTTGTCCTCCGCCATTATCTCACCTGATACTAAGGGAGAACTTATTATCAGTGACATTGATAATGGTACATATAAGATTAAGGATACAGTAAAATTAGATGTGATATTCCCGGTTTTACATGGAATGTACGGTGAAGATGGTACCATTCAGGGATTGTTTGAAATGGCAGGAGTTCCATACGTAGGATGTGGAGTTTTTGCTTCAGCAGCATCTATGGACAAATTTTATACAAAACTGGTTGTGGATACACTTGGTATCAGACAGGCAGTATATGTGCCAGTACTTAAAAATCAATTAGAGGATATGGATTCAGTTATAAAAAGAGTGGAGGACACACTTTCATATCCGGTATTTATCAAGCCTTCGAAGGCTGGCTCTTCCAAGGGAGTATCAAAGGCAGAGAACCGAGATATGCTAATTGCAGGACTTACAGAAGCCGCAAAACATGATTACAAGATTCTCGTTGAGGAAACTATTGTGGGACGCGAGCTTGAATGTGCAGTTTTAGGTTATGGCGAGGGAACACAGGCATCGGGTATAGGCGAGATACTTGCTGCGGAGGAAGCGGCATTTTATGATTTTGATGCCAAGTATAACAATGCAGATTCTAAGACTATTATTGGCCCAGAGCTTCCTGCTACAAAGGAAGATGAAATAAGAGAAAATGCCATTAAGATATTTAATGCCCTTGATGGTTTTGGACTTTCCAGAGTAGATTTTTTCCTTGAAAAGGACACAGACAGTGTGGTTTTCAATGAGATTAACACTTTGCCGGGATTTACTTCCATAAGTATGTACCCAATGCTTTGGAAAGCGAAGGGGCTTCCTATAGAGCAGTTGGTTGATAAGCTTATTGATATGGCCGTAGAAAGACCATAATATAGATTACAGTATATGACTTTACGTTAGATATATGAGCATTCATATATTAGGAGGAGCAAAAAATGGATTCAGCTATAGGAGTATTTGATTCGGGAGTGGGTGGACTCACTGTTGTGAGAGAAATTATGCGCCAGCTTCCAAGTGAAAATGTAATATATTTTGGTGATACTGCCAGAGTTCCTTATGGTAGCAAGTCAAAGGATACAGTACTTAAATTTTCAAAGCAGATTGTGCGTTTTCTTATGACTAAGAATGTAAAGGCTATAGTTTTTGCATGTAATACAGCCAGTGCCCTTGCCCTTGAGGAGATGCGTCAGGAGATAAAGGTGCCTGTTGTGGGAGTTGTGAGACCAGGAGCTAGAATGGCCGTTGAGATGACCAAGACAAAGAGTGTGGGTGTAATTGGAACAGACGCAACTATCAAGTCAGGTATATATAACGAATACATAAGGCAGCTTGACCCGAATGTTACAGTTGTGGGAAAGGCATGTCCTCTCTTTGTGCCTCTCGTTGAGGAAAATCTTCTAGAAGATAGAATAACAGATGATATGGTAGACAGATATTTGTCAGAGCTTAAGCCTTATAACGTGGATTCTCTGGTTCTTGGCTGTACACATTATCCTTTGCTTATGAACCCGATAAAAAGATACATGGGTGATGCAGTTACCTTAGTCAATCCAGCCTATGAGACAGCTAAGGAACTAAAAAATATACTGGAAAAAAATCAACTTCTGAACCAAAAGCTTGATACTCCAGCCTATGAATTTTATGTAAGTGATGGGGTAGATAAATTCAAAGCCTTTGCGGATGAGGTGCTTCCAATTAACATTAATTCTGTAAATGTTGTGGATATCGAAAGCTATTAGGATAAAGTAGCTACTAAGGAGTATATATGAAGGTTAACTTAGAGTATGAAAGTATAGATGGAACAGGAGAAAAAAGTTCATCAAAGGTGTTTGCCCTTATGGAGATAAGAGCTACAGATTACAAGCTGGTGTTTGTAGAAGATTTATCAGGAGAAGGTCATATGACCAGGTCCACTATGTATATATCTGAAGAGGGCCTTCGCATTATCAGACAGGGAGAACTTAATACTGATTTTATGTTTGGCCCTGATCTTGTGCACAACACAGTATATGATACACCTTATGGCAGATTGCCAGTTACCTTAACTACACAGGATTACAACTTCTTTGTTTCCCATCCTTTTCATCGTGAGGATGATCCATTCGCCGAGGTAAATGTTCCTGAGGATTTTAGTTTGGTAGTGTCAACGGAGTATATGCTACAGGTAGATGCCCAAGATACCATGCCTATGAGTATACAGGTTAAGGTGAGCGCGGTCTAGGAGATAAAATATGACAGGTGATAAAGAATTTGAAGAGTTTCTCGGAATTGGTACATTAGAAGAAGTGATAAATTCTGGAGAAAGAACAGGAAAGTACTCTATATATGAGGCTACACACTACAAGGGACTTATAAGGATATTTGAGGAGACAACCCTTACACCTTATGATACTCTTGTAGATTTTGGTTGTGGTTTAGGTAGAGTTCTTTTTTATTGCAATCACAAATATATGTGTGGTGTAACAGGCATAGAATACAATAGTGACATATATAAAAGATTATGTAAAAATGCGGAGGATTACTATAAACGTTTTAAGAATCAGGAAAGAAAATTTTGTTTGCTAAATATGAAGGCAGAAGAGTATATTATTGAACCTACAGATAATTATTTTTACTTTTTTAATCCTTTTACAGTGGATGTCCTTGAGGTTGTTATGGATAACATAATGCTCTCTGTAAAAAAACATCCTCGCCCGGTAACACTGATACTATATTATTGTACCTATGAGATAATGTCTACTTTGAGAAAATATCCTCTTAAACTTGAGAAGGTACTAAAGCTTCCGGGATATGACGAAGATCCAGACGAGAAAGCATATATATATAAGCTATAAAAAACACGAATACAATCATTATTTGTATCCGTGTTTTTGTCTATTGTTTCTTCTTATGAAGCTTTACTGCGAACAGTATGGAAGCTACAAATATAAGGGCTGACACTATAGATGTAATAACACATCTTGCAGTAGTTTCAAATAAGGCGTCAGGCACAAAGAACAGGCTTATGTTAAGGAACATATGAAGCAAAATACCAGGGGTTATAGAGCCAAAGGAGTATGCTAAATATCCTAAAACGGCACCTAGTACGAAGGCGTAGCCACCTTGAATTATATTTCCATGATAAACGCCAAATAAAATGGCTTGGAAAATAACTGCCAAGGTTATGCCAAGGCTTCTTTTAGCGTAACGCTGGGTCAAGCCTCTAAATAGAAATTCTTCTCCTAGGGGTGCAACCACCATAACTGCCAAAAGAAGCACCCATGAGGATGCTGCACCTGTCACATCCTGCACCATAGAATCGTAATCTTGGAAGGCATTTGGAAAAGCTGGTCTAAGTAGGGCCAATATGCCGTCAACCATAAACTGTCCAGCCACACCAGCGATAATCATAAAAATAGGTGTTAAAGAAGTGAAGGTAGGTTCTAATGCGAATTTGGCATATCCTCTTATGGTAAAGGTTTCGTCTGTAACTTTATATTTGCAGAAAACTTTGTAATACCATATTCCGAAAATAACAAAGAACATGAGGAATTTGACAAGGGTCATAAAAGCCAGATTCATAGGCTGATTGTATTGCTCTGTCAGTATCTGTCCAGGTGTCTGTGTTCCCACTGAACGTTCATCTGAGAAAATGTTATAAATAAACAGTATAAGAATATCCCCCAGTATTACTACATACTGGAGGACAACTGCTATTATTAAAGGTAATATTGAAAAAATAAGATTAGCCGGGTTTAAGCCGTTGCTTTTATTATTTGATTTCATCATTAATCTTCTTTGCTCGTTCTTTCTCTTTCTTAAGCTCTTCCTTAGACTTTTCTTTTGTCTTGTTCTGTTTCTTAGTTAAAATCTCTTCGTTAAGCTGTTTCTGATATTCTGCCTGACGGGCAAGCATCTTTTGTCTTAAGCTCTTCTTCTTTTTCTTGCTGGTTTCTTCTTCAACAACATTGTTCTTCTTGTTACGAACACTCTTGACACTAAGAATATATATACCACTTACCATGGCCTTAACTTCACCCTTAGTTGGAAGCTCTTCGAAGATTGCGTCGTCACAGATAAGATTCATAATCTGTGGTCCTATCTTAGCTTTAACGATAGGGAGCTTTGCCTTGAGATACTTCTTAGGTGTCTGCTCGTAAACTATCTTAGGAAGGTTTGCATCCTTCATTGGTAAAATCTTTTTGTCGATAATGAGCATTGTCATTGGCTGTGCTGCCTCTGCCATTTGCTCCTTCTGAGCCATCTGCTTGTTCTGGAGATTAGATCCCACCTTGTAAAGAACAAACATAATGATAACAATAACTGCTAAAACTATTAATAAAATTCCCCACCAAGGCATTTTATTTGTCCTCCTTTATTTTGTGTTTATTTCTCATAGCCTGAATCATATCAGGAATCTGGGCATACTTTTCTTTTCGCTCCTTTGGAGGAAGCTGACTAGGATAAAAGGCTTCTCCAAATTCAACTATAACCTTGCCCTTTTTAATTTTCATACCAGGATTTTGTTCAAGTAAAATATCTGAACCGGATATGGCAACAGGAACAATTGGACACTTTGCTTTTTCTGCCATTTTGTAGCCACCCTCCTTAAAAGGAAGGAATTCATCCTTTTGATTTCGATGTCCCTCTGGGAAAAGGATGATGGAGTGTCCCATCTTAATGTACTCTGCAGCCTGATTAATGGTTGCAAGTCCCTGTTTGATATCATTTCTATCCAAGAAAAGGCATCCGATATCCTCCATATAAAGGTTTAACAATTTAGCCTTCTCCATCTCTTTTTTGGCAACTAAGCCAACTGGTCTGCCCACATAGTTGTGGGTAAGGAGTATGTCGAAGTAGCTTCTGTGGTTGCTGACAAAAAGGCATGGTTCATCAGGGATGTTATCTCTCCCTCTGGCATCTACCTTACAGCCTGCTATTCGAAGCTCGTTTTTAAAAACACTGTAAACGAAACGGTAAGCCTTTTTCCATGATTTAGTTTGGTCTTTTTTTGCGAGAGTTTTAAGGTATAAATGGTATGGCAGACAAAACACAAGAGTCAGTGCCAGCTTGATAAATACCAAAACTGTTCTCATATGTATCCCTCCTAGTACTTAACAGGTTTATCTTCCGAACATCTTACAAGTCTCGTAAAGCCTTGCTTCTAATTGTGGTGTAAGAGCTTCCTGCTTGTAACGCCAAGCCCAGTTGCCTTCGCCTACACCAGGTGTGTTAAATCTTGCCCAGGAATCTAGGCTAAGTACATCCTGCATAGGAACTATAGCCATATTGGCAACAGAACCAAAGCATGCTCTTATAAGAATCCAACAGATATCATAGCCGTCTGTTGAGAAATATCGTCTAAGCTTATCCTTTGAAGCCTCGTATGCGTGATTGTACCAGCCAAGAGTTGTATCGTTGTCGTGAGTACCTGTGTAGCATACGCAGTTTCTGGTAAAGTTGTGAGGAAGGAAATCATTTTCCTCAGGGTTCTCGAAGGCAAATTGAAGAACCTTCATACCTGGAAGTCCGAACTTGTCACGAAGTTCCATAACAGAGTCGTCTATCTCGCCTAGATCTTCAGCTATAATTGGAAGGTGATAACCAAGTGTTGCCTCAAGCTGTGTAAAGAAATTCACTCCCGGTGCCTTTACCCACTTGCCATTAATGGCAGTTTCTTCGCCGTATGGTATAGCCCAGAACTGGTCAAAGCCTCTGAAGTGGTCTATACGTAAGAAATCTGATAAGGTGAGCTGGTACTTGATACGGTTAAGCCACCACTCATAGCCGGTTTCAGTATGTTTTTTCCAATTGTAAAGAGGGTTGCCCCACAGCTGTCCTGTTGCTGAGAAATAGTCAGGTGGTACACCTGCAACCTCAGTAGGATAACCCTTGGAATCCAGAAGAAATAGCTTCTGGTTGGCCCATACATCTACGCTGTCCCAAGCCATAAATATAGGAATATCACCTACAATAGATATGCCATGTTCATTTGCGTAGGTCTTAAGCTCCTTCCACTCTATATAGAAAAGGAACTGAATAAACTTGTAGTAACCCATTTCAACAGAAAGCTTCTCAATCCATTTTGCTCTCTGTGTCTTGTTAGGTTTCTTTAAATCATCCTCCCACATGTACCAAGGCATACCCTGATGGTAATCCTTGCCTGCCATAAAGAGTGCATAATCCTCAAGCCAGAATGTAGTCTTGCAGAAATCCTCATACTTAGCCATAAGTAGAGCATCCTTTGAAACACTGTCGTCCACTTTATCATCTATAAATCGCTCGTAAGCCTTTTTGAGTAATCCTGTCTTGAATTCAATGAGGTCACCGTAGCTAACCTGCTCAGGATTCCAAACCGGCATATCATTGAAATCACTGTCGTAAAGAAGCTTTAACTCTTTTAAGTGGTCTAAACTGATGATAAGTGGTTGTCCTGCAAATGCAGAGAATGGCTGGTATGGTGAATCACCGAAACCAGTGTGTCCCAGTGGCAATACCTGCCATGTATTAAGTCCTGATTTAACAAGGAAATCTATAAATTTGTAAGCGTTTTGTCCCAAATCTCCGATACCATAAGGTCCAGGAAAAGATGTAGGATGTAGTAAAATACCAGTGTATTTTTTAGGCTTATTTCTAATGCTGCTGTTTTGTAACATTGGTAGTTCCTCCTAGTATTTAAGCACTAAATTCCATTATATATAAAATGTCTTTAAAATACAATGAAAACTTAATTTACTTATACATATTATAAAGCTTTTCAAATAATGGAATAGCTTTTTCAACCTGCTCAGTAGGGACACAGTAGGATATACGGAAATGTCCAGGGCAGTTAAAGCTGTCACCAGGAACTATAATAAGGTTAAGCTCCTTGGCTGCCTTCCAGCAGAACTCGTTGGCGTCTGGTGTAAGTGAACGTGGGAACATATAGAAGGTTCCACCTGGTTCAACTACGTGATAACCAATGCGAGTCAGCTCTTTATATAAGATATCTTTGTTCTTGTTGTAGATAGAAAGGTCGCTAGTCATATCAAGAACCTTTTCGATGGCGAGCTGAACAAGTGATGGAGGACAGTTATGTCCGGTAAATCTTGAAATCTGACCAGCCATAAGAACAATAAGTTTAGCATCTTTGCAAGCTGGGTTAACAGCCATATATCCGATACGCTCACCAGGAAGTGAGAGTGATTTACTGAATGAGTAACAACAGATTGAATTGTCATAGAAAGATGATATAAATGGTGAATCTGTGCCATCAAAAACAATTTCTCTATATGGTTCATCGGTAATAAGATATATATCGTGGCCAAACTCTTCTTGCTTCGCATAAAGAAGCTTAGCTAACTTTTCTATAGTTTCTGTCGAGTAAACAATACCAGAAGGATTGTTAGGAGAGTTAATAAGAATAGCTTGAACATTAGGGTTTAAAGCCTTCTCTAACTCAGCAAAATTAATCTGGAAAGTATCTATATCAGCTGGAACAATAGTAAGCTTTGCACCAGTACCTTCAACATATGGAACATACTCAGGGAAGTAAGGAGCAAAGGTAATAACCTCGTCACCATCTTTAACGACACAGCGTAATGCATGGGCGATGGCACCAGCCGCCGCACTTGTCATAAAAATCTCGTCGGCTGTGTAATTCATACCGAATCTCTTGTTAAGGGAATCGGCAACAGCTTTACGAGTTGAATCAAAACCAAGAGAAGGGCTGTAGCCGTGAAGTTTAACAGGATCACTGTTCTGTAATAAATCAACCATAGCATCAGTAAATTCCTGTGGCACAGGCACAGATGGGTTGCCAATGGAGAAGTTGAATATGTTCTCTGCACCTATCTCTGCTGCTTTTTTGTTAGCATATGTAAAAAACTCTCTGATGACAGAACCTTTACCTGTCATATCCTTGAACATTTCGTTAATCATTTATATAACCTCCGATAAATAATATATAAATCATAGTAAAAAATCCCTTTTATTATAACAAAACTTACAGTAAAATAAAAGGAAATGTTGAGGAGTAATATAATACATTAGAAGTAAACAGGAAAAAGGTGATGATGAATTCCGGGGAGGGAAATTCGTCATCACCTTTTTGAGGGGAGAGAGGATTCAAATATATGAAAAGCTCTTACAATACGTAATATAACATCTAATTGTGTCGAAAATATGTTTTAATTGTGAAAAATAAAACACATTAGATGAAAATCATATATTTAGAAGTCTCCCAAATCTCTGATAGAGACATCAAGTTTATGTAATGTCTTCTGAATAGAATCGTTGATAACACCTGACTCGTTAGCCATTTTACCGAACTCATGAGCAACAACTGTGAAACCACGTCCTGCCTCACCAGCTCTTGCAGCTTCTATAGATGCGTTAAGAGCAAGGATGTTCTGCTTGTTCTCAATCTTCTTAAGTCCCTGTGACTTAGCTGTGAGCTCTTTGATGAGGGTAGCAGCACCCTGAATCTCAGAAGTGAAGTTAGACATAGTCTCTTCGTACTGAGCTTTTCTGTAGGAAGCTTCCATAAGGTTCTGGATGGACATAACAAGCAACTGAGCAGCGCTCTCTACAACCTCTTCGTCCATATCCTCATCTAAAGGACCGCCGATAACAGAAGCAACAATAACTTCGTCTACTTCGATATCCTCTCCGAAAGCCTCTATATTATTACGTGAAAAACCTAACTTGTTGGATAAGAAATTACCTTCATCATCTAAAACAACAGCTATCATATTGGTAGCAGCAGCCCACTTTTCAAGCAATTCGTCAAGCGCTGCGCTGTCTAAATAATCATTAACAGTCATAACCTTACCTCCTCGTCATATTCCTATTCATTATTGTATAATTTTTTTCGACAAATATCAACAAGAAATGTCCTAAATTAAGAAAAATATTTACAAAAATGAATAATGAATTTAGAATAGATAGGAAATTAAGAAAAAAATATATAATCCGGCAAAAATATGGATATTAATATAGTGCAAAAAATAAGAGAGGAAAGTACGATGCAGAATATATTTGAGACCCATGCTCATTACGATGATGATGCATTTGATGGGGATAGAGATGAGCTTATAAGAGAATTTCCTGAAAATGGAATAGCTAAAGTGGTTAATATAGGAGCTAATATATCTACATCCAAGGCCACAGTAGAGCTCACAAAAAAGTATGATTTTTTCTATGGTGCAGTAGGTGTGCATCCATCGGATATAAGAGAGATGGAAGAACCGGGAAGCATAGAGCTTATCGAAAAATTAGCTGTGGAAAATGAAAAAATAGTAGCCATTGGAGAGATAGGTTTAGATTATCACTATGAGGATACAGATGAAGTTCTTCAGAAAAAGTGGTTTGTAAATCAGATGGAGCTTGCCAAAAGACTAGGACTTCCTATTGTAGTTCACAGTAGGGATGCGGCAAAGGACACTATGGATATAATGACTGCGGAAAAAGCAGGAGACATAGGAGGAGTAGTCCATTGCTTTTCCTACTCAAAAGAGGTGGCCAAAATCTTCCTTGATATGGGCTTTTATATTGGAATTGGAGGAGTGGTAACCTTCAAAAATGGGAAAAAGCTTAAAGAGGTTGTGGAATATGCACCTTTAGACAGAATAGTTCTCGAAACTGATGCACCATATTTGGCACCGGAGCCATATAGAGGCAAGAGAAATTCTTCGCTGTATATTCCACATGCAGCAAATGTAATTGCAGACATAAAAGGTGTAAGCCTTGAGGAGTTATACAAGATAACCTATGACAATGCTATGAAGTTATATAGATTATAGAGGGAAATATATGGAAAAATTAAGTAACCCACAGGTGACCATCCAGACAATTAAAAAATTTGATTTTGCTTTCCAGAAAAGATTTGGTCAAAACTTTTTAATAGATGGTCATGTAATTGAAAAAATAATAAAGGCAGCAGATATTACCAAGGAGGATACTATTTTGGAAATAGGTCCGGGTATCGGTACTATGACTCAGTACTTAGCCGAGGCAGCAGGAAAGGTTTATGCGGTGGAAATCGACAAAAATCTACTTCCTGTGTTGGATGAAACGTTGGCTGAATATTCGAATGTGGAGGTTATCAACAACGATATCTTAAAGGTGGACATCAATGAGCTTTTGGGCCCTTTAGCCTCAAATGTGAAGGTTGTTGCCAATCTGCCATACTACATTACAACCCCTATTATTATGGGACTTTTCGAAAATCATATTCCGGCAAAGTCTATTACCGTTATGGTGCAAAAGGAGGTTGCCCTCCGTATGCAGGCTGGTCCCGGCTCAAAAGATTATGGAGCTCTTTCCCTGGCAGTGCAGTATTATGCCCAGCCTTATATTGTGGCCAATGTGCCTGCCAATTGCTTTATGCCACGGCCTAACGTTGGTTCTGCGGTTATTCGCCTCACCAGGTGGGATAATCCTCCTGTACAGGTAAAGGATGAAAAGCTCATGTTCGACCTTATTCGAGCTTCCTTCAACCAGCGAAGAAAAACACTCCAAAATGGTATAAACAACGCGCCAAACCTTCATTTCACAAAGGAACAGGTGGTAAATGCTCTCAAGGAAATGAACCTCCCTGAGTCTGTCCGTGGTGAAGCCCTCACCCTAGAACAATTTGCCACTTTAAGTGACCTTCTTGGCGCTTAACATCTACTGGAATCCCTTAAGTAAGTACACCCGAGAATAACTAACACCCCGGCAGGCTATGGGTATATAACTGTGCAAAACATGCTCTCGCTCGTTTCGAACGTAGGAGTACTAACCTCAAAGAAATGAGGATACCCTAGGCGGAATATAGGCACAGACATACCAAACGAGCGAGAGCATGTTTGGTATGTCTGTGCCTATATTCCGCCTAGGGGTATCCCCATTTCTTCTCGCTAAGTACTCACGTTCTCAAACGGTTTTGCACAGTTATATACCCATAGCCTGCCGGGGTGTTAGTTATTTCTGGGTGTACCTACTTGATAGAGGAGGAATATTTTTTCCTTGAGGGCATATACATATAATATTATGTTTGTGGGAAGGTGAGGTCGTAAATGGGACAAAGTAGATGGGTGTCTTACATATATAGGTATAGAAATAATGTGAGATGTGAGAACGCAGGCTTTGTGAAGGTGCTCAGGATAAGCAGTGGTAATAAATATCGTGCCCGTATACAGATTGGAATGAAAATGTACAAAAATCGAAATTGCAAATGTATGGTATATATGCTGTATGGTAAGGAACAAGCCAAATATTTGACCGAGCTGTATTTCAGACAGGAGGAAAAAGACACAATTGTAAAAAATCTTGAGGTTTCCTGGGATGATCCGACTCAAGAAGGAATAGCTATTGAGGAGTATGATGGTCTTGTGTTTTTGTGTGATGATGGAGAAGTGCTTACAGGAATGTGGCAGGACTATGCGGTGGATATAGAAAACATACATTTTGTCAAGAAAAGTGAAAAAAAAGAAGTGGTTCTTGATAACATTACAATGGAAAGAGAAAATAAACCGAAAGAAAGGAACAACGAGAAAGGTCCAGAGGAGGATGAATTGAGGCAAAAGGGGTCGGAACAAAAAACAGAGGAAAAGCCCAAAGTAGAAAAAAACAAAGCTCCAAAGGAATTTACAGAGATATGTGAGGAAATACTGGAAACCTACCCAAAGCTACCACTGTTTCAGGAAAGCGATATAACCACCTGTGTAAAAATAGTACCTCAGGACATTGGTAAATTGGCTGTGGGTAATTGGAGACTGGGAACAAATAGTTTTGTGACTCATAGTTTTTATCAATATAGATATTTAATGATGGGAAAGGTGTTGTATAAAGAGAGGGAGAGATATGTTATAGGAGTGCCCGGAGTATATGGAAATAAAGAACGTTATGTGGCAAATGCATTTGGCTTTAGAGAATTTGTGCCAGTAAAAAAAGCCAAAGTTTCAACTGGAAGCTTCGGCTATTGGATATGGGAAATATCCAGGGTATAGCGTACTAAGTCCACGTAATGTCCCATAATATTCGCACTTTGAGGCTCTATGCACAAAGGAGTAAAGCCAAGCTTAGTGGCAAGTCTGATAGAAGGGGCGTTGTCAGGGTGAATTCGTGCATCAACTCGGGTTATGCCATAATATTGTCTTAAAACCTGAAGGGCTGATAAACAGGCTTCGTAGGTATATCCTTGATTTTGGTAGAGAGCATCTATCTTGTACCCAATTTCTGCATAAGGGATGGAATTATTATGTATAAGATTTAGGTTAATTGCACCAATAATTCGAGTGGGATGAGAGGCCTTATAGATGTAGTATCTTAAAAATGTTCCTAGGGAGTAAGCTTTAAACTCTCGTTTCATCATAGCAGTATGATAGTCCAGAGTATAGAAATCCTTTGGCCTGGTTGGTTCAAAGCGCTCAAAAGAGGCCCTGTTTCGATCATACAGCGCTAGAACCTGAGAGGCTTTTGATTCATTTTCTACACGAAGTACAAGGTGCTTGGTGCGTCTTACTAAAGGGCCCATGATAAATCCTTTCTTTTTGGTTTCACAATTCCAGATAATATTATATAATATTTTTTAGACGGTTACAATTGCAGATAAGGAGCGTATGATGGAAGAACACATTGCAAATGAGGAAATTCAAAAGAAAAAAGAAAAATATATGAAGGAAGCTATTAAGCAGGCAAGAAAGGCTGAGTCTAACAAGGATGTTCCTATAGGGTGTGTTATTGTGTATAAGGACAAGATTATTGCCAGGGGCTATAATCGTCGAAATGTGGATAAAACAACCTTGGCTCACGCTGAAATATTGGCCATAAAAAAGGCATCAAAATATTTAGGAGACTGGCGGCTGGAGGAGTGTACTATGTACGTTACCTTAGAACCATGTCAAATGTGTGCAGGTGCCATAGTGCAGGCAAGAATACCTCATGTTGTTATAGGATGTATGAATCCTAAAGCAGGGTGTGCAGGTTCTATAATTAACCTTCTTGATATGAAACAATTCAATCATCAGGTAGAGGTTGAACGTGGCGTTTTGGAGGAAGAATGTTCCTTCATGATGAAGGATTTTTTTGCCTGGCTTAGAGAGTCTAAGAAAACGAAAAATCTTGACTTGACATAAGATTTCCATTATACTTGAACAGTGTCAGTAAAATCTCCTTAGCTAAAAAGGTGTTTATTGGCATGATATATTTAAATTTGTTATAAAATTTCCGTGCAGCCGGGGAGTTAGCGGTGCCCTGTACCTGCAATCCGCTATAGCAGGGGTGATGGTTGGTCTCGGGTTGTTTTTTGTAGAGCTGCCCTTGGTAAGTGGCGTTGATGTCTGGGTCTCGCGCGACAGGAATCTATGAACCGTGTCAGGTCGGGAACGAAGCAGCACTAAGTAGAACCTCTTGTGTGCCGTGAGGTCGCCTGGGCTGAGTTAACTGCTAAGGTAACGTCTATGATTGCTTCACAACATCAACCGCACGGTTTTATATTTATATTGGCAAAGACGGTGAATTATACATTCTTTGTAAAAAAGTTCTTTTGGTTTACAGTTTTACACTAAAAAAGACTAAAAAATCATAAAAATAAAAAAAGATATAGTAATTTTCGTAAAATAATGTTATTATATTTACTATCTATAATTATGATGTTATAAAATATGGATTCAAGAGGACGAAATTATGAATTACGCAGAGATAATTGAATACGTAAAGAAAATGACTTCTGATAATGGCAGACCTCCGATGTATCCATTCAGAAGTAGATATGAACATACAATGAGAGTATATAGATGGGCTATCAAGCTTCAGTCAAAGCTTGGTGGTGATTTGGACATTATTGCACTTGCGGCGCTTTTACACGATATAGGCTGGTCAGAGGACAGGCCTCACGGTGAGGTTGGTGCTGAGCTTGCAGTTGAGTATTTAGATAGTCTTGGTGTAGATCCTGATATCATTCGTCGTGTAGGTGAGATTATTATGATCCATGAGGACAAGGATACTGACGCAGACCTTTCCCTTGAGTGTAAGATTGTTATGGACGCAGACCTTCTTGACGAGGTTGGAGCTGTTGGAGTTCTTTGGGATGCTATGGCTACTGCATGCGAGGACGAGGCAAGCTACAAGAAGGCATATTACAGAATTAAGAATTATTATAGAATCAACAAACCTAAGATTAGACGCTGCAAGACAGACGCTGCTAGAACAGAGTATGCGAAACGTATGCAGATGATTGATAATTATATTCTTCAGTTAGAGAAGGAGTTATTCTAAAAAAAGAGGGCTTATGGGCTCTCTTTTTTGGTGTTATCTGGTGCATTACCTTTTGATTTATTTTGTCAAGATAATTGCAGGATAATAATATTTTAATGTAAATATATAACTTTCAATTGTATTTTGTGAAATCTCTGCTATAATATAATTATAAAAGGGCAATCGCCACAGAGTGGTTGACTAGTTGAGAAAAAAACCTTCCTGTTCTCGGTCAAAGTACAGGGAAGGTTTTTTCTATGTTAATGGGGGCGCTTATAGTGATAGAAGCGCCTTTTTGTATTGATAGAGAATTGAATATGAAATATAATATGTGTAGGAGAAATGGCTTAAAATACGGATTGCAACCTTAAGTTGCTAAAATGCAAAAGTAGGTTGGTGGAAAGAAGAACAATATTGTTCTATTTTTATTTTGCGAGCAATTGCAATAATTATGAAAAGAGGATTAAGAAATGAGTTTTGGAGAAAATCTTAGAAAAGTTAGAAAGCAGAGAGGTATTACACAAGAAGAATTAGCAGAAATATTAGGAGTTTCAAGACAAGCTATTTCTAAGTGGGAATCAGATAATGGGTATCCTGAAACTGAAAAATTAATTGTAATATCAAAGGCATTAAATATTTCTATTGATTATTTGTTGAATGATATTTCAGTAATGGAAGAAAAAGAGCAGTCAGAAGAAAAAAGTGTTGTATATGCTCCGACAGGTAAAATTGCGATAACAACATATGATAATAAAAATGTTGTATTCTGCCAATCTGTAAAAACATCGCCGATTTTGTGGCCTGGTAAAGACGAACCTAAATATGTTTTGAATGGTATTGATAAGGTGACTTTTTGGGGTGAGCATACAATTATTTTGGGTTGGTATGCTACATTAGAAGATATAGAAAAAGAAGTGGTAGAGATTACAAAGGCAATTCAAAATGGAGCGGGTGCATATGAATTAAAGTATAATGCGAATGTGGAGGACAGGACTTTTGGTTCCCCTAAATTGAAGAAAGAATAAGATTAAAGTTCTTCATAAGCATCACCTCCATTCTGTAAGAATGAGGAAGAGGTAAAAAATATAGAAAAAATGAACCTTTCTTTCATCAATGAAAATATATAAGTGTAGGGTCATATGTTAGACCTTAGATGACGTCACGAAGGAGAATAATATGAAACGAGAAAGTTTAGAAAATTTCATACGGGACTATGGAAAAGATGTCTATTCTTTCTGCTTATATGCTACAAAGAATAAGGAGCATGCAGATGATTTATATCAGCAGACTTTTCTTGTTGCTATAGAAAAGGATGAGATAGACGAAAACCAAAATCCAAAGTCATATTTAATCTCCATAGCAGCTAATCTTTGGAATAACCAAAAGAGAAAGTACATATGGAGAAAGAAAAAAGCAAATGTTATATATTTTCAAGATGAAAACTTAGAGCAACTAGCCGATGAAGGATTAACCGTGGAGGATGAAGCTATAAGGGAAGATGAAATTGAAACAGTAAAGAGGCTGGTGAATGAGCTTCCTGATAAGATGCGAATAGTTATTCTCATGTTTTATATGGAGAATATGTCGGTGAATGAAATAGCAACAGCACTTAAGATTCCGGAAGGCACGGTGAAGAGCAGAATTCACGAGGCTAAAAATAGGTTAAGGGAAAGGATGATTAGTTATGAAGGACAATATGGATATCTTGCTTGATAAAGCACTAAAACCGGATATAGAACCTGAAATAGAGTTAAATGAAAAAATACTTAACAGTGTTAAACATAAGAAGAAAAGCTTATCATACAAGCTTGCTAGAGTGGCAGCAGTGGTGTTTGGCATTGCATTGGTGAGTCCTCTTGCTATTTATGCAGCCAATTCCATAAAGAACAAGGTTACAGTGTTAGACCATGGTATATCTGTAGGTGGAGAGGGAGACTATGTTATAAGTGATGAAGATCTTGCCGAGCCTTGGGAAGATATTGAGGTAGAAGTGGTTGACTATGTGGAGGGCGATGAGACAGTAAAATGGCTTTCTAAGAGAGTGGAGCGTACAAGTGAAAATTGCACAAACACATATTATGCTTACGACAACTACCTTGATGCTATTGCAGATGCAGGTCTTGACAACTGGTTCAATACAACCTACGAGATGTCCGAAAGTGTAACATATGTTCATACAGACGCCGGCAATTTTGAGCAATTTTGTGTAGATGCAATCCTCAAATATAATGATGGTGTTATTTCTATATGCGAGTCTAAGATGACTGGAAATGTATCTGAAAATGCAGGATATGGACTTGGCCTTGCCAACACAGGCAACGTGAGAACCTACACATCAAGTCATGGTTTAGAGTTTACTTTGGTTGATGAGGTTAAAGATGGTGTGACAACTACTTATGTGGCTATATACTATGATTGTTATTATGGATATATATCTTTTAATGGGTTATCTGAGGAAGAAATCCATCAGGTACTTGACACAGTTAATGTGAGTGTGGTTGTAAAGGAGTCAGAGACTACAGAAGAGACTGAAGTAGAGGAAGTGACTGAAACTACAGAAGCAACTACAAGCGAGGAAGTGACTGAAACCACAGAGGCAACCACAACAGAAGCAACAACTGAAATTACAGAATAAATAAAAGGATGTCCCTTGAGTGCATATAAATTCAAGGGACATTTTTTTGTCGTGAACATTTTTGGTAATTAACAGCATAGGTTTTGTTTCTCAATTCAGAAATGTTATTTCTGTTGATTTAATAGAAAATATAAAATATACTGAGTATTGAGCTTGAATATTTGATGATGGTGATTATCATGATATCATAAAAAAGGTGATGCGATGTGTCGGGAGAAGTATACAGGTGATATTAAGTAGTATTGTATGAAGAGATGAGGTAGCTGTGATGAAAAAAACTATTTTAGCATTTATGGTTTTTTGTCTATTGCTTTGCTTAGTTAAAGTTAAAACAAATATATATGGATGGCATGAAAATGATGTAGATTGGGACGAGCTTCTTATAGTTCCGGAGGAAAGCGCCCAAAATGAACCTAATCCGGAGGAGAGGATGTCTTATAATATATATTCGGATCCAGATTTAAGTGCCACATCCGGCAAATTTGATGGGTTTATGATTGATTTTAAAGCAGATAAGGCTGGAACATCTACTTATTGGGCACTTTGCAATTGGCAAATGAATGTAGATGATTTGATGAGCAAATACGGTGTGGTTGATACGTATGCCTATGCAGGTTTGCAGATGTGTCCGGAAGGACCGATGGCAATTATGTCGTTTTGGGAGATTAATTATATAGATGAATTTGGCAATGAACAGAAGATTGAGGCAAAGGTAGTGTATCCTTCTCTCGAAGATACCAACAAATTTGGAGGAGAAGGTGAGGGCACCAATTATATATGCGATTACAAATGGGAAGAAGAAAAATGGTATCGCATGTACTTAAACTGCTATCAAGACATAGATGGT
>SVED01000034.1 GCA_015057515.1 Lachnospiraceae bacterium | reverse complement strand
TTATCCATCTTCTCGATGATTGGAAGCATCTGCTCAGTTGTCATTCTTGTAGCGATAAGTGACTGATGCGCGTCACGTAATATAGTTTCGGTAATCTTTACCGGTTTCTTTTCTACTGACATTTATTCTACCTCCTGTAATTTTTTACATAACACCAAATATTGCAAGGAATGTACCTGCTGCAACCGCTGTACCGATAACACCCGCAACATTTGGACCCATTGCATTCATAAGAAGGAAGTTTGTAGGATCTGCCTCAGCACCAACCTTCTGTGAAACTCTTGCTGCCATAGGAACCGCAGAAACTCCTGCTGAACCGATAAGTGGGTTAACCTTACCCTTTGTAGCCCAGCACATAATCTTACCAAAGACTACACCAGTCGCAGTACCAAAGGCAAATGCTATAAGTCCAAGAGCAACAATCTTAAGTGTACTAATCTGAAGGAATGCATCTGCACTAGTAGTAGCACCTACAGAAGTACCAAGCAATATAACAACGATGTACATCAATGCATTTGAAGCTGTCTCTGTAAGCTGCTTAACAACACCACATTCTCTAAATAAGTTTCCTAACATAAGCATACCAACAAGTGGCGCTGTTGTTGGAAGAATAAGCACAACTACAAGTGTAACTATAATTGGGAATAATATTTTTTCAAGCTTAGTTACAGGACGAAGCTGTCCCATCTTAATCTTACGCTCTTTCTCAGTAGTAAGAGCTTTCATAATAGGTGGCTGAATAACAGGTACAAGTGCCATATATGAATATGCAGCAACTGCTATAGGTCCCATAAGGGTTCCACCCATTCCAAGCTTACCTGCAAGGAAGATAGATGTAGGGCCATCAGCACCACCGATAATTGAAATAGCTGCAGCCTCTTTTCCATTGAAGCCCATAAGGAACGCAAGGAAATATGCTGAATAAATACCAAACTGTGCTGCCGCACCAAGAATAAAGCTCTTTGGATTGGCAATAAGTGGACCAAAGTCTGTCATAGCACCTACACCTAAGAAAATAAGTGATGGCAAAATACTCCACTCATCTAACAAATAAAAATAATGTAATAATCCACCCTCTTCAATAATAGCAGGGAACATATTAACCAAAAACATACCAAATGAAATTGGCACCAAAAGCAATGGTTCAAATCCCTTAACTATTGCAAGATACATGAAAAAGCAAGCTACTAAAATCATAACATAATGCTTCCATGTAAGCGTTGCAAAGCCAGTTTGAAGAGCCAGGTTCTTTAATACGTCTACAAAACCGCTCATTTAGCTGTTACCTCCTGTTTTAATAGGTACAAAATAATCAATTAGTTTAATGTTGCTAATGTATCGCCAGCCTCAACTGAATCGCCAGCTGCAACATTTATACTTGCAATTGTACCATCCTCAGGAGCAACAACCTCATTCTCCATCTTCATAGCCTCAAGAACAAGGATTACATCTCCCTGCTTAACTGCTGCGCCAGCGCTAGCCTTAACGCTTAAAATCTTACCTGGCATTGGAGCTGCCACTGTAACTGAACCTGCTGCTCCACCTGCTGCTGGTGCTGCAGGAGCCGCTGGTGCTGGAGCTGCCACTGGTGCTGTTGCTGGAGCAGATGCTACAGCTGGTGCTGCCCCTGCGCCTAATTCTTCAACTGCTACATCATATGCTGTACCATTAACTGTAATTCTATAATTCTTCATTTTAAAATATCCTCCTAATAATATGTGTTTACTAATCTATTTGGCTCTTCTTATAGATCTAACAACAAGTCTGTCCTTGCTAACTGCTCCGCTTCCTGACTGTCCTGCTGCTGCATATATTGCTGCAGTAATAACAGCAACAAGCTCAGCATCATTCATAAGATTATCGGACTTAGAAGCCACTGGTGCTGCTACAACTGGCGCTGTAGTAGCCTGTTTCTTTGCTTCCTCTACCTTAGGTTTCTTAGCAAATAACGCTGGTAAATACTTAAACAATGAAATAATAAATGAAATAAATATAAGAACAACAAAAACAGTTCCCATACCTATAAGTGTATTCATTGCAGCCTGTCCCATAAGCTCACTCTTTGAGTAAACCGCTGTAACTACCATTTCCTGTGGAATATATGGTGCCAATCCTTCATTTGCAAGATCTTGTTCAATCTGTGCACCAAATACATCCTCAATCTTTTTTGCACCTGTAGCCTGAAGAATCATTTCCTCTGAGAAGCCCATTGACTCGTTATATGCTATTGCACCTGCCAAAATCTCATTATATTCCATATAGTATTCAGCATTTTCAATGTACTTAATAGAAATCTCTACATCTCTGTTTTCAGCATTGTTAATAATAGTTACTGTAACGTAGTCATTACCATGCTCAAACTTTGCATCCACAGAAGAAATATCAAACATTCCATATGCAATAGCTTCTGCACAATCGTTATAATTCTCAAATTCGCCTACTTTATCAGTTTCCCTAGCCTGCTGAATGCCCTTTATAGCGGACTGTTCAAATTCATTGCCACTTGTTAGATAATACCCTGCGTACTCATCTGAAATATCTGAGTATGCCACAAAGTATGACATTGTATCAACAACAATCTGAGTCTCATCATAATCAAATGGTTTTTCCTTTTTTTCATCACAACCACTTAAAGAAAACATAACAGCCAACATGGAAACTACTATAAATAATCTTTTCATTTTCATAATAGTTGTCACCTCTTCTTATACTGCCCCATGCTTCTTATATGGTCTGTCTTCATTCTTGGTATATAACATATCAAGAGCTGCAATAACACGCTTTCTAGTTGCGTCTGGCTCTATAATATCATCAATATAGCCTCTCTTTGCTGCAGCCATAGGACTTGACTGAAGCTCAGTATATGTCTTCTTAAATTCAGCTACAGCTGCAACCTTATCCTCTGCTGCTGCAATTTCCTTCTCATACATAATTTTAACAGCCATCTCTGGATCCATAGTTCCAATCTTAGCACATGGCCAAGCATAAACCATATCTGCACCAATAGCCTTTGAATTCATAACTGTATAAGCTGTACCAAATGCTTCACCCATAACAACAGTTACCTTAGGTACAGTAGCATTTGCAAAAGCAAAAGTTAACTTAGCTGCTGCATCTGCCATAACCTTTTCGTTATCAACAGTTGCTACAAATCCCTTTGTATTAACTAATGTAATAACTGGAATTGAAAATGCATCACAGAAATTAACGAAATCTGCTGCAAGTGTAGCACCATCAGCTGTAAGCATATCCTTACCTTCCTCAACCTGGTTTGCAACACATCCGACAGTAGCGCCATTAAGCTTAATGAAACCAACTACCATTTCCTTGGCAAAGTTTTTGTTAACCTCGAAGAAAACGTTATTGTCAGCGATATTCTGTAATACAGCTCTACCATTCTTAGCAAATCCATCTAAGTTAGGAATAATTCTGTTCAAATCATCATTGCACTCAGCAACATCATCATCAGTGTTGTTTGATGGAAGCATACCAATAAGAGTTCTAATGTCTGTAAGAACAGCCATATCATCATCACATACGCCATCAACAAGTGAAGTGTTATTGCTCAAATAATCAGCACTTGCTGTGTTAAGCTTTGACTCATTATTTCCATCTAAAGCGTTAGGACTATTAACAAATAACTTTGAGCCCTCAGCAGTCATAAATGTAAAATCTGTTAATGTTGGAATAAGTGCTGCTCCACCACCGCATGTTCCAAAAATAGCTGTAATCTGTGGAATCACGCCTGATGCCAAAGACTGCTTTAAATATAATTCACCAAATGCATTAAGAGCATCTGTAGCCTCCTGAAGTCTAAGTCCTGCACAATCAACAAGACCAACCACTGGCGCTCCAACCTTCATTGCCATATCATAAATCTTGGCAATCTTCTTGGCATGCATTTCACCGATTGCACCACCGAGAACAGTTGCATCTTGGCTGTAAACATAAACCAATTTACCATTGATAACACCATATCCAGTAATAACACCGTCTTTTGGAGTATCATTTTCCTGCATGTTGAAGTCTGTGCTTCTTGCTGTAACATATGCACCAACCTCAACAAAGCTTGCGTCATCAAGCAAAGAATTGATTCTGTCACTTGCTGACAAAGTAAGTTTGTTACTCATTTTAAGTCCTCCGTAATAATTTATTTTAGGTCTTTTCTGTATGAAAGACCAATTTCTTCCGAGTATAATAATACGCTTTTTCCCCTATTAAATCAAGCTATTCTTCTAATATTTTTTAATATTTGGAACTTTTTCAAAAAAGCATTTTACTATGGTCAAATAACTTGGTTTTCAAAGGTTTTTTGACTATTTTTTGATTATTTCCAGCATATCAGAAAGTACATTTTTTACAGTGTTACACCTAACCTCATATCTGTTACCAGAAAAATTATATCTTTTTACAATAATCTGCCCCCTAAAATATAATCCCGCATACACTGTTCCCACAGGTTTTTTAGGTGTACCTCCATCCGGTCCGGCAATTCCGGTTACAGCTATGGCACAGTCTGCAGCTGCCACACCTGCTACACCCTCTACCATTTCTTTTGCTACTTCTTCTGATACAGCACCATAAAGGTCTAAACTTTCTCTATTCACACCTAATATTCTTTCTTTTGACTCATTAGAATATGTCACATAGGATTCATTCAACACACAAGACGCTCCAGGTATATTTACTATGGTTGAAGATATCATGCCTCCCGTGCAAGACTCCGCAGTAGTAATTGTATAGTTATTTTCTATAAGACCAGTCACCAGTTTCTCTGCAATAATATTAACCTCTCTCATCTTTTCACACATTTTTCTTATTATCTCCTTTTTAAAAGATAAAATCCCTTTTATTAACCAACAAAAGGGATTTCATTTCTTAGTTATTATTCATATAATCATCTATATCTGAATTACTATCAACAACATATGTATTTATTATCTTTGCCTTAGCAATATCCTTCTTATCTTTTTTATCTTTTAATTCAACAAATACAAATAATCCACCTAAAAATGTTACAAAAACAATTACACCAAAACATAATATATGGTAAATTCTATATTGTGAAGTATCTAGAGTAATCATATACATATCTGTACTTGAATATCCCATCAAGGATGCATAAGTTGTATAATATCCTTTAACATTAGAATCTATTTTTCTAATAGTACCTTCTAATTTTATTGGTGTTGGTGGAATATCTGATTTTCCTGAATAATATGCATTTGTTTGCCTAATAAGCCTATCTATTTTATCAAACTCTTTAGAATCTTTTTTTGCGGTGATAGATATAATCTTACCATTATCCAATCTAGCATAGCAGTGATATGTGGTTGTTCTTGAACCTTTTCTCGTTGATGTTAACTCCGCATACCAATCTATAATTAAATCAACTTCCATAGACACTGTATCCCTTACTTTGGGTTCGTCTCCTGATTCAATCATTTTATTGACATCTTTTGCTTTTCCAGTAAAAATATATCCTAAATCCGGACTCATTATAATAAGAAAAAACATTCCTATTATTAACATCAGTATTCCTGTTAATAATCCATTATCTTTCTTCATTTTTATCTCTCCACAAAAAAATTACTTTGTATCAGATAATACTGATTTATTTTTTGCCAGATAATCAATAAGCGAAATTACTGTAAGGGCTAAAGCTGCATATATAAGTACATTTTCAATAACAGCCACAACATCTCCACCAAAATCACACATAATTACAATTATCATAATCATCTGAACAACGGTTTTAACCTTGCCCCACCATCCTGCAGCAATTACAACACCATTGTCTGATGCAACAAGTCTAAATCCACTTATTATGAATTCTCTTGCAATAATGATAATTACAACCCACGCAGGTATTCTGCCCAGTTCAATAAGAGCAATCATAGCAGAGCAAACCAAAAGCTTGTCTGCAAGGGGATCCATAAATTTACCAAAATTGGTTATAAGGTTATACTTTCTCGCAATCTGTCCATCCAGCATATCAGTAAGACTTGCAATTATAAATATTGCAACAGCAATCCATTTTCCATAAGGAACTGCCTCTACCATAAGGGCAACTAGAAAAAATGGAATTAAAATCACTCTCAATATCGTAAGTTTGTTAGGTAAGTTCATCTACAATTCCTCCTATTAAGTCGTAAGGCCCTGCCTCTTTTATCATTACATTAACTATGGTACCTGATATAAGCTCATAACCACATTCTACAAAGACCATTCCATCAATACCCGGAGCGTCACGGTAAGTTCTTCCTACGTATACATCTTCCTCCGGCGAATAGCCCTCAATAATAACCTTTTGGATTGTTCCAACCAAGGTCATATTCTTGTCTAAGGATACTTCCTGTTGCAACTCCATTATTTCGTTTCGCCAGGTGGATGCAACATCTTCATCAACCTGATTTTCAAAGGATGCTGCCGGAGTACCATCCTCTCTTGAGTAGGTAAATACACCCAGCCTATCCAACTCCATCTCGTCCACAAACTCCATCAGAGCCTCATGCTCATCTTCTGTCTCTCCTGGAAATCCTGTAATAAATGTTGTTCTTATGGCAATTTCCGGACATTTTTCTCTTAGCTTTGCTATAACTGACTTGATTGAAGCTTTGTCAGTTTTTCTGCCCATACGTTTTAAAATACTGTCCTCTGAATGCTGAAGAGGCATATCTATATACTTACAAAGCTTATTCTCCGTAGCATATAACTCAATTAAGTTATCATCTATCTCCTCTGGATAACAATATAAAAGCCTAATCCATTCTATACCTTCAATCTTAGCAAGTTCTCTAACTAAGATATGCAAGGATTTTTGTCCATACAAATCAATACCATAGCAGGTGGTTTCCTGAGCAACAAGTATAAGCTCCTTTATGCCCTGTGACGCCATATATTCTGCTTCTTTCACAAGTTTTTCCATAGGAACGCTTCTGTATCTGCCCCTTATGTGAGGTATAACACAATATGTACAGAATTTGTTACAACCCTCTGCTATCTTCAGGTATCCCATAAAAGTACTCGATGTAATTACTCTGTCAACATTTACTGTTGCAAGCTTATCTAAGTTATCAAAACAAAAAACCTTATTATTTTTAAATGACAAATCATCATAATGTTTATCATCATTAGAATCAAAGCCCCTGTCTTTTTGTTCTAACGCTTCAACAACCTGAATAATTCTATCAAAGCTACTTGTACCAAGACAGGCATCCACTTCAGGAATCTCATCAAATATTTCTTCCTTAAATCTCTCAGCTAAGCAACCTGTCACAATAAGATATTTTAGTCTGTTCTTTTTTAGCTCTGCCATCTCAAGGATAGTATTTATACTTTCCTCCATTGCATCATGAATAAAGCTACAGGTATTAACTATAACAACATCTGCATCATTCTCATCGTTTGTTATATTGTACTTTTGGTTGCGAAGAAGACCCAACATCGCTTCACTATCGCATAGATTTTTGTCACATCCAAGTGACACTAACAATATATTCATCAACTAATCCAAACCTGCTTCCACACAATTATTCATAAGCATTGCAATAGTCATAGGACCAACACCACCTGGAACCGGAGTTATTGCACCTGCAATCGGCTCAACAGATGCAAAATCCACATCACCACACAATTTGTTATTCTCATCTCTATGAATACCAACATCGATTACTGTAGCTCCTTCTTTTACATAAGATGCATCAATCATCTTCAGCTTACCAATGGCAACAACAAGTATGTCTGCTCTCTTACATACTTCCTTAAGATCCTTTGTTCTGGAGTGGCATACAGTTACAGTTCCATTCTCGCGAAGCAAAAGCATACTCATTGGCTTGCCTACAATGTTACTTCTTCCAATAACAACACATTCCTTGCCGCTAATCTCGATATTAGTTCTTTTAAGAAGTTGTATAACTCCTGCTGGTGTACAGGAAACGAAACCTTTTTGACCGATGCTAAGAGCACCAACACTGGCTGGATGGAAGCCATCCACATCCTTAGCAGGTGATATGGCATTGATAATCTTCTCTTCGTTAATATGATCCGGTACAGGAAGCTGCACAAGGATACCATTTACGCTATCATCCTTGTTGAGCTTATCGATAATCTGAAGAAGCTCTGCTTCAGTAGTCTCCTCAGGAACCTCATAAGCAAGTGACTTTATACCAATATACTCACAAGCCTTTTTCTTATTTCCTACATAAACTGATGAAGCTGGGTCATTACCAACCTGTATAACAGCAAGACATATCTCCTTGCCGGAAGCTTTAAGCTTTGCAACCTTCTCTTTTAATTCATCCTTAATCTGCTTAGATATAACCTTTCCATCTATAAGCTGTGCCATCAATATATCCTCCTTGTAATTAATTGTTTTGTTTGTAGGTAGTGTAATATTCGTATCCGCCAATATCATTGATAATCATAAAATCTGTCATGAAATATTCTTTTCCATCTATAGTAAAAATATAGTATGTAACCATAGAATCAATTGTAACCTCAGGACTACCCAACACAGTAACAACTTCTTTGATATCTACACCGGTCTCCGTAAATTTGTGTTGCTCCTTTCGCAAATATTCTGCTTCAGAAGATAAATCTTCAATTCGGAGAATAAAATCAAGTTCCACCTCGTCCTCCGGGGTCATCCATTTGGTTTGTTCATAATGATATGCTCCCAAATATTCACCGTTGCAATCGTAGGCTTCAACATCCAAATTCTTCCAGTAATGTCTGGTATCAAGTGAAGTATACAAATCACTTATTTCTTTAGTTACGGAACTAGCATTTGAAGAATCCTCTGTCTTATAATATACCTGTGCAAAATAGTATATATAAGTTCCATCGGATATCTCAATATCAACATTATATTTTTCTTCAATAGCCTGCAAATCATAAGACAACGTATTACACAAATAATTATAGTACTGAATATCAAAATTGCTGCCTTTGTTCTCAACAGAGCCAAAGCTTGAGCCATCAATGATAATTTCATTCATATAGCTTGAAACATAATACTCAAAGCCATACTCATTATCAGTAAAATAACAGGTTGTTTTATCTTCTCCTAACTCCTCGGTTTTTATATGCTTATTAGGACCATATTTATCCTTAGCATGTTTGATAATATTCTTTTCAGAGTCTGCAGAGCATCCACTTAGGCTAAGTACTAATACAAGCACAAGTCCAGAGATTAATATTTTTTTGATACCCCTCAGTAATTTGTTCATAAAAACACCCCCATGTTATTTAAAACAAACCATTGATTACCCCTTCATCATCTACATAAATTCGCTCTGCTGCTGGAACCTTTGGAAGTCCAGGCATTGTCATAATGGCCCCTGTTATGGCAACTACAAAGCCTGCGCCTGCACTTACATATACTTCTCTTATATTAACAGTAAATCCTTCCGGTCTACCAAGAAGAGATGCGTCATCAGAAAGTGAATACTGATTCTTCGCCATACAAACCGGCATATGACCCATACCCATAGCTTCAATCTTTGCTATAGCATTTGAAGCCTCTGTACTGTAAGTAACATCCTTTGCCCCATATATCTTTTTAGCTGTAGTTTCAATCTTTTCCTTGATAGTTAAACTATCCTCATATAAAACTTTAAAATTGCTTTCCTTAGTCTCTAATGTATTAATCACTGCATTTGCAAGGTCTAAACCACCTTCACCGCCCTTTTCCCATACATTGGCAAGGGCAAAGTCACAGCCTCTATCCTTACAGAACTTTTCAACAAAGGCTAGCTCTACCTCAGAATCTGTGACAAATCGGTTTAAAGTAACTACAACAGGCACTCCATACATCTGAAGATTCTCTATGTGTTTTTCCAGGTTAACAATACCCTTAGAGAGAGCATCTACATTTTCAGAATTTAAATCCGCTTTAGCAACGCCTCCATTATACTTAAGTGCTCTAACTGTAGCAACAAGTACTACTGCATCAGGCTTAAGGCCAGACATACGGCACTTAATATCAAAAAACTTCTGCGCGCCAAGGTCAGCGCCAAAACCTGCTTCTGTAATAACGTAATCCGCAATCTTAAGAGCTGTCTTTGTTGCTCTTACAGAGTTACAGCCATGAGCAATATTAGCAAAAGGCCCTCCGTGAACTATAGCCGGTGAATGTTCAAGGGTCTGAATGAGGTTAGGCTTAATGGCATCCTTTAAAAGAGCTGTCATAGATCCAACACACTTAAGTTCTCCTGCGGTTACAGGCTCATTGTCATAATTGTAAGCAACAATAATTCTTGATAATCTATCCTGTAAATCCTTTATATCCTCCGCAAGACAAAGTATAGCCATAATCTCTGACGCAACAGTGATTACAAAACCATCCTGACGAACAACACCGTCAGCCTTTTTGCCCATACCAACAATAATACTTCTTAAGGCTCTATCATTCATATCAAGACATCTTTTAAAAACAATTCGTTTAGGATCTATGCGAAGGGCATTTCCCTGATGGATATGATTGTCCATTACTGCCGCCAGAAGGTTGTTTGCCGATGTAATAGCATGAAAATCTCCTGTAAAATGAAGATTTAAATCTTCCATAGGTACAACCTGGGAATAACCACCTCCCGCTGCACCACCTTTTACTCCAAAACAAGGTCCAAGAGATGGCTCTCTAAGAGCTATAATAGATTTCTTGCCGAGTTTGTGCATAGCCTGACCAAGTCCAACTGTAACAGTAGTTTTACCCTCACCTGCAGGAGTTGGGTTAATGGCTGTCACAAGAATAAGCTTACCATCCTTGTTATTCTTTACAGAATCAATATATTCGTCAGTGAGTTTTGCCTTATACTTTCCATACATATCAAGGTCATTTTCACTTATTCCTAAGGTAGCGGCAACATCCTTGATATTGTGTAATTGTGCCTCTTGAGCTATCTGAATATCCGTTAACATATATTAATCTCCAATCTCATAATGTTTGTATTCCATAAATTACATATTCTCTACATAATTTTCAAATTCTTCCATAGACATAATAACTTTTCTTGGCTTAGTTCCTTCCTCCGGTCCAACAACTCCAGCATCAGATAACTGATCCATAATACGTGCAGCTCTATTAAATCCTATCTTGTATACTCTCTGTAACATACCAATGGAAGCCTTATCTTTCTCAATAATGAACTTACCTGCATCTACAAAGTATTCATCTAGGTCAGAGCCAACACCTCCTGCTACTGAGGTTCCACTTCCAACAGAAGTACTTGCTATTTCCTGAGTAATCTTCTCATCATAGGAGCTTTCACCATTCTGAGTCCTTAGGAAATCACATACATCTGCAATTTCATCATCCGACAAAAAGGCACCCTGAACTCTAACCGGCTTTGGATAACCTGTTGGGTAAAAGAGCATGTCACCTTTACCAAGAAGCTTTTCTGCTCCATTCATATCAAGAATTGTACGTGAATCAACACCTGATGAAACTGTCATAGCTATACGTGATGGCACATTAGCTTTGATAAGACCTGTAATAACGTCCACAGATGGTCTTTGAGTTGCAATAACAAGGTGAATACCTGCCGCTCTTGCAAGCTGCGAAAGTCTTACAATAGCATCCTCCACCTCTCCGTGGGCAACCATCATAAGATCTGCAAGCTCATCTACTATAATAATAATCTGTGGCAACTTCTTCAGTTCTTCATTGCCCTCTTCTGTGCCTGTAACCTCCTTAACCTTTTCATTATAGCCCTGAAGATTACGTACATTATATTGGGCAAACATCTGATATCTGTTAGTCATTTCCATAACCGCCCAGTTAAGCGCTCCTGCTGCTTTCTTTGGATCTGTTACAACAGGAATAAGCATGTGCGGAATACCATTATATATACTAAGTTCAACCTGCTTTGGATCAACCATTATCATTTTTACATCATTAGGATTAGCCTTATACAGGATACTCATAATAAGAGTATTTATACATACAGACTTACCTGAGCCCGTAGCACCAGCCACAAGAAGGTGAGGCATCTTTGCAATGTCCGCCACGATAACCTGACCACCTATATCCTTACCCACTGCAAATGCTATATTTGAAGGGAATTTCTTAAAGGTTTGTGATTCAAGAAGATCTCTAAAATAAACCGAAGAACTCTCCTTGTTAGGTACCTCAATACCTATGGCTGCTTTACCTGGTATAGGTGCCTCTATTCTAATGTCAGCAGCTGCAAGATTAAGCTTGATATCATCTGCCAAATTAACAATCTTACTTACCTTTACACCTTGCTCGGGTTGCAATTCATATCGTGTTACGGAAGGACCACAACTAACATCAGTAATTGTGACATTTACACCAAAATTCTCAAGGGTACTCTTGAGTTTCATAGCAGTTTCCTTCACACTAGCTTCGCTGGTTCCGGTACTTTTACTCTTTGATGTCTTAAGCAAATCGATTGGTGGAAACTTATATGTACCTGTTTGCTTAGACGAAGAAATTGTTAAATCACTATTTTTTGACTTAATAGCAGTACTAGAGCTATCCTCTGTATCAACAGATATTGAACTAGCTACATTTGCAGAGGTTGATATAATATCTTTCGCAACTTCTTCACGGGACTCAACCATCTGAGCATAAGAATCCTTGGTTTTCTTTCTTCTGCGCTTAACAGGAGTTAAATCTTCAACATTTTCAGGATTTTCATTGAAATCATCCTTAAATTGGTTCTCAACAGATGAAAAAGCCAAATCCTTGGACAGATTACTCTTGCTAAAGAAATCATCCTGTTTAACAGGCTTAAGCTCGTGAATCTCCTCAGACTCAACAACTCTATTTTTTACCTTTTTCTTTTTATCTTTTTTATCATTTGACTCAAGAACTCTAATACTACCTAAAACGTCCCTGTCTCTTGGTCTATGCACATCATCATAGTCTTCATCTTCATAGTAGTCCTCATCTTCATCATCCATAGAGAACTTTTCTTTGAACATATCCACAATAGACACATCCATAACGATAATAATACCTATAATTGTCAACAATACAATAACGATAATTGAGCCTGTTGTACCTATTAACTTATGTAATAGCACTAATACTCCGCCTAAGAGCACACCACCGCCTTGCTTATTGTTAGCTCCAGCCTTATATAAAGATGCAATGCCCTGACCACCTGTTCCAGCAAGCAACTGACATATAAAGGCAATAACAACAAGAAAAATACCTACACATAAAACTCTCTTTATAATTTTTTTATGTGCGCCATTAGACAGTAAAAACGCTGCTGAAAAGAAAGCATATACTGGAACAAGATAGGCAACTGATCCCATTAATCCAAAAATTATTTTTGAAATAAAATCTCCTACAACTCCACACCAGCCAAAGTTACTGCACAGTAAAAATATTGCCACTGCAAGGTAAATAAAAAGATATATTTCATTTCTCCTTGAATTATCTTCCTGAACATTATCCTCTGCCAATGCCCTTCTTGCAGCTTGTTTTCTCTTTTGAGTATATGTATTACCAGAATTGCTATTAGCTCTTCTGGTTGTGTTCAAAGCATTTTTGTTACTAGTAGACCTAATCTGTGTAGTTTTCCTAGTTTGGTTAGCCATAACCTCTCTCCTTATCTATAAATATATTGTTTATTCATCCATAAACCCATACTCTGTTATTTTACTATTTTTCCCACTATTTATCAAGTCGAATAAACAATTCAATGCTATGTTTATGCCACCCACAGAGTCGATGATTCCGTTATCAACTGCTTGCGCACCAACCAGCATAGAACCAACGTCCTTTGTTAACTCACTTGTATTAAACATTATATTTCTTAATTGAGTATCCGAGACTTTACTATGCCCTACCGTAAAATCAATAATTCTCTCCTGCATTCTTTCTATATATTCAAAATTTTGCTTAACGCCTAAAACTGTTCCAGATATTCTTATTGGATGTATAACCATGGTTGCAGAGGGAACAATAAATGTCTTATCTCCTGCTACAGCTAAAGGGACGCCAATAGAATGACCTCCTCCTAATACTAGACACACTTTAGGCTTGCTGATAGATGCAATCATTTCTGCAATAGCCAATCCCGCTTCTACATCTCCACCTACAGTGTTAAGAATAACCAACAGACCATCGATTTCATCATTTTCTTCAACCGCCACAAGCTGTGGTAATATATGCTCATATTTGCTGGTTTTTGCATTATTGCCTAAATTTTCATGACCTTCTATCTCACCGATAATATTTAACAAATGTATTTTGTAACCAAACTTATTTCCACACAATGTAATCTGACCATAATCTTTTATTAATTCGCTTATTTCTGCTTGAGATGGCTGTTTGTCCATTCCAGCCTCTTTACTTTTTTCACTACACATAATTTTTCTCCTTTTTTCCTATTATGTGTAAAAAAGCAAATGTTATACAATACATTTAACGCAATAAAAAAGGCCACGTTTACATGAACGTGGCCTAGAAAAACTTAAATTAGTATGCTAAATCCTCAACAACTTCTGAATATGCTGAAATATCATTGTTGTATGATACAAACTCAATATATACCAATAATGAACCATCACAAACAACTAATGAACGTCCCTTATAAGAACCATCTGTAGCGTCAGTAACCCACTCTGTAGCTGAAAGCCCGTTATAGCTAACTGCATAAGATGTACATTGATCACCAAATACAGTCTTAATCTGTGAATCAAATGCCGCAAAAGTAGTTGCTTCATCAGCCATATTAGCAGTATCAACTGCTACTACAAACGCCTCTGTTGAATCAGCAGATAGATAAGTAGTTGATGTTGCTGTTGAATTAGATGCATCATATGTATATCCTTCTGGAATACCGTATGAAAAACCTGAAAGAGTCGCTACACCATCTGTACCATAAACATCATCTGAAACAGCCTCATCCTCTGTAGTAATCTCTTCTGTGATTTCCTCAGTGATTTCCTCTGTATCTTCCTCTATGTCAATAACAGGGGCATCTTCCTCAGTATCTACAACATCTTCCTTCGTTGATCTAACATCATCTTTGTCATCTCCACTTTTATCATCACCACATGCAATCAAAGAAAATGACATTACACCCATCATAGCAAGAACTGCTAATCTTTTTAAAAAATCCTTCTTAAACATAACTTTTCTCCTTAACTAAATGTATTAATTAAAACGTACAAAAAGTAAATTAACACAAATCATACAAAAAATCAATAGTCTATATGATTTACAATATCATAGTAAGACAAACAATATTCAGATGAAGATAAATATTCAACACATACAACAATATCCTCGCTTACAAACAGACAGGCATAACCATAATATCCTGAAATAGAGGTAGAAAGGTTCCATTCATAACATCTGTGGGAATTGTAAGTTGTCTCAATATAATCACCAGCACCAGTATAGTAACTTTTTACTTCATCATCGAACACTGCAACAATATCAGATTCTGTATATCCTTCAAATGCTTTTGTGGCAGAAATAATAAAAGCTTCATCCTCTATATTTGAAACGTATGTCAATGCATCTTCCGTTGAACTGGATGTATCCTCTACAAAACCTTCTGGAACACCGTAGAAAGCACCATTTAATGTTTTCACCCTAAAACCTGTATCTTCAGTAGTAGGCGCCTCTGTTGTAGGTGCCTCTGTTGTAGGTGCCTCTGTTGTAGGCGCTTCTGTTGTAGGCGCTTCTGTTGTAGGTGCTTCTGTTGTGGTACGCTTTGTGGTCTCTGTAGTGGTTTTTTCATCCTTATCCTTTCCCAAAAACATAACACAAATAACGATTATAGCAATAACTGCCGCGATGCCACCAACAATACCAAGAATTAAGCCAACATTTCCTTTCTTAGGTGCTGATATACCTTGATTATAATTCGAATAGCCTTGGTTGTAACCCGATGAAGCTTGGCTATGATTCGTTTGGCTATTATAGTTTTGCTGTACATACGCTCCCTGACTACTTACAGAAGCAGTTTGCGAATAGTTTTGACGAAGATTTTTAGCTCCTCCGTATAAATCTGCTATTAATTCATCAACATTTTGGTACCTGTCAGAGGTTTTAACCGATAAACCTTTTTGTAATACATATTCCATCTCAGGTGTAACATTTATACCATGTCCAGACACAGAAATGTATTCATCATTTTCCAAACGTTCTATACTGTTAGGCGGATTGTCCCCTGTCAACATTCTATACATTGTGGCACATATACTGTATATATCTGTCCATGGTCCCTGATTACCCTTTGCATGATACTGTTCAGGTGGTGCATAGCCATGCTTTAAGATAACAGTGTATGTTTTATCACTCTCAGCAGATTGACCTCTTGCTGCACCAAAATCAATAAGCTTAATTCTGCTTTTCTTGTCAACCATAACATTATCAGGACTGATATCTCTATGAATAAGTCCATGACTATGAATCTCCGACAAAGACTCTAATACAGGTTTCATAAGAGAACGCACTGTTGCTTCTGGCAAACGACCTCCAACCTTTTTTAAATATTGTTTAAGATCTATGCCATCTATATATTCCATTACCATATAGCCGGTGCCATTGGCGTAGAAAAAGTCCTTAACAGATACTATACCCTGTAGCTGATAAAACTTAGAAAGGTTTTGTGCCTCCTCCAAATATCTCTTCAATCCCTTGTCATAGGAAACCTGAGTTGACTCGTTAGGTGTTACCTGAGTCTCTGAGTGTCCTCCAGTTCTTGTTGCAAAGCTCTCTGGATAATATTCCTTTATAGCAACATATGTTTGAAGGACTGTATCCCATCCAATATATGTAATACCAAATCCACCAACACCAATGACTCTACCAATCACATATTTGTTCTGTAGAACCGTAAAAGGTTTTAATTCATGACCTATTTCTTTGTATGCACTCACACCAAATCCACAATGTGGACAAACATCATCACCATTGGTTAATGACTTCATACAATTTGGACACCTATCGTATCTTTGTTGCATAGCTTTTCCTCCGTAATTTCTATATAACCACCATATTTCTTATAAATTCACTATTTTTTATTATAACAAAGGCAAAGGAATTTAACAATACTTTAGAGCATATATACACAAAAAGTAAGAAGGTCCACAACGTCACACATATGTGTTCTGTCATGAACCTTCTTATATAAAATATAAAACACCCCACATGAATACATTTAATAAACTTAAATCATCCACGATTTGCATTATACCAACTATGGCATATACAATCTAGCTACTGTGGGTAACCTTTTTTACATTGTAAGAATAATATCGTTTGTATCTGATAATTCTTCAAAAGGAATGTAGTTTGACTCCATAGTCTTTCCGTTGAGAACCAAAGTCTTATAACCACTTTCTGCACCGTCTGGATTTAGAACCTTAATATTAAGTTTCTTTCCTCTGTAATCCTTAGATATCTCAAACTCCTTCCAATCTGATGAAACAGATGGAGCAATCTTAATACCATAGAAATCAGGTCTCATACCAAGTATACCTTCAACACATCCAACCATAACAGTTGATGCAGTACCTGTAAGCCAGTGTACATGGGAACGACCCTCAAACGGAGACTCAGAGCTTTCTGTAAACTGACCGTGACAGTATGGTTCAAGCTTACGTATCTCAGCCTTATCGTTCATAGATGCAGGCGAGCTGTTTGTGAAATACTCAAAGGCTCTATTTCCATGTCCCATAAGAGCTTCTGCCAGTATAATCCATCCCTGAGGCTGTGAGAAAATACCACCGTTTTCCTTAGTTGATGGGTTAAAGAGCAACATAAGCGCTCCATCAAAAGCATGTTCCACATAAGATGGTGCCATAAGTCTACAACCGTAAGGTGTACTAAGTTCTCTGTGAACTGACTCAAGAGCCGCCTCAGCCTGCTCCTTAGAAGCAAGACCACTTATAACTGACCAGGACTGTGGATTAAGCCACATATTTGCCTCTGGATCATGCTTTGAACCGATAATCTGACCATCTTCTTTGTAACCTCTGATGTATCTGTCATCCTCCCAGCACTTAGTCTGGATAGTATCGCCTAATTCTTTCTGAATCTTATCAAGGTAAGCAATGTATTCTGAATCATTCTTCATCTCGGCAAACATACGAAGAACTGTCATAGCATAGTAAAGCTGCATAGCTACGAAAGAAGACTCACCCTTCTTACCAAGTCGTAAGCAATCGTTCCAGTCAGCATGAAGACCCGCTGGCATATTGTTATTTCCAAGACGATTCATAGAGAAATCAATAGCTCTCTTTAAATGCTCGTATACTGTTCCCTCTCCACCATTTGCAAATACTATAACTTCATCAATAAAGTCAACATTTCCTGATTCTGCGATATATTTGTAAATAGTTGGGAATAACCACAAAGCATCATCTGCTCTATAAGCAGGATGTCCAGTAGCCTTTACATATGAAGGATCATCTGGTGTATCCTCATGTCCTGCATTGTGATTAAACTTAACAAGTGGAAGACCACCTCCGTTGTCAACCTGAGCAGAAAGCATAAATCTTATCTTATCAAGGGCCATTTCAGGTTCAAGATGAATAATACCCTGAATATCCTGAACAGTATCTCTATAACCATAGCCATTTCTAAGACCACAATATGAAAAAGATGCTGCTCTTGACCATATAAATGTCATAAAGCACTGATACGCATTCCATGTATTAATCATGGCGTTAAAAGCATCACTAGGTGTCTTTACCTGTAAATGCGCCAGCTTACTATGCCAATTATTCTTTAATTCAGCAAGCTCTGCAGCAGTCTGAGCAGAAACATCATCGTAAGAATTCATCACTACTGCCTGCTCTTCTTCATCCTTCATACCAAGAATAAAGGCGATTTCCTTACTCTCGCCTGGTGCAAGAGTAATCTTAGTTTCAAGAGCACCACAAGCATTTGAGTTATAATTCAAAGCATCACCACAATGACCATTTTCAACAGCTACCGGATTGGCATAGGAGTGATATCTTCCAAGAAATACCTCCTTATCACCACAGTAGCTTGCTACGTCAGCGCCTGCAAGACCAAAAAATCTTGTAAACGCCACATTACCATCTAATGCAATACCTTTGTTAACATTTTCATTGATAACCTGTTTGATTCTATTACCCATAAAATAGGTTCTTGTAATAAACAATGTGTACTGAAGGTTAACCTGATCTTGCTCGTAATTGTTATCATTTGTAAACTCACAATATCCAAATACAGAAAGGTTTCTCTCAACATCTGAGTTGTTAGTAACCTTCAATTTCCAAACTTCGTGAGTCTTATCAAGTGGTACATAATAAAGCGCCTCAGAGTCAATACCGGAATAAGAAGCTTTAATATTAGTGTAACCTGTACCATGATGACACTCACTCTTATACTGGGCTAAATCCTTTCCAACTGGTTGCCATGAAGCTGACCAAAAATCCTTAGAATCATTATCACGGAGATAAATATATCTACCTGGCTGATCAGCGTTATTGAAAACATATCGTATAATTCTACCATTAGCTCCTGACTTTACAAAGCTGTAACCGCCTGCATTATTAGAAATAATAGCACCATACTCTGGTGAACCTAAATAATTTGCCCATGGGGCTGGTGTGTCTGGTCTATCAATAACATATTCCTTGTTAACTTCATCAAAATAACCAAATCGCATGAAATGCCCTCCTAGTATAATATTATTAACATACATACCCCTTATAGAAGGGATATGTATGGATAAATTGACTACTCTGCGTCCTTTAAGCTAAGGCTAACTTTGCCCATTCTATCGATATCGAGAACCTTAACTCTAACCTCATCACCAATATTGACAACATCCTCAACCTTCTCTACTCTGTGCTCTGCAAGCTTCGAAATGTGGATAAGTCCGTCTTTATTTGGTGAAAGCTCAACGAAAGCACCAAAGTTCATAATACGAACTACCTTACCCTCGTATGTCTTGCCAACCTCAAGTGGATCAACGATTGAACGGATAATCTTAAGTGCCTTGTCCATACCTGCCTGCTCAACGCCACAGATAGAAACTCTACCCTCGTCATCGATATCAATCTTAACACCTGTTTCCTCAATAATAGAGTTGATTGTCTTACCTCTCTGACCAATAATCTCACCAATCTTTTCTGGATCAACTACAGTCTGGATAATCTTTGGCGCGAACTCGCCAACCTGTGGTCTCGGCTCAGCTATAGCTGGCTTCATACAAGTGTCCATGATAAACATTCTTGCCTCACGACATCTTGCAATGGCACCCTCAACGATATCTCTTGTAAGACCGTGAATCTTTATATCCATCTGGATAGCTGTGATACCATCAGTAGTACCAGTTACCTTGAAGTCCATATCTCCGAAGAAATCCTCAAGACCCTGAATATCTGTAAGAAGTACATAATCATCATCTGTATCACCAGTTACAAGTCCACATGAAATACCTGCAACCATTTTCTTTATTGGTACACCTGCAGCCATAAGAGCCATACATGATGAACATGTTGATGCCATAGATGTTGAACCATTTGACTCAAATGTTTCAGATACAGAACGGATAGCATATGGGAACTCCTCCTCAGTAGGAAGCACTGGTATAAGAGCTCTCTCTGCAAGGGCTCCGTGACCAATTTCTCTACGTCCAGGTCCTCTAGATGGCTTAGTTTCACCAACTGAGTATGAAGGGAAATTGTAATGGTGCATATATCTTTTGTTAGTTACGTTCTCATCAAGACCATCTAACTTCTGTGCCTCTGAAAGAGGTGCTAAAGTTACAACATTACAAATCTGAGTCTGTCCTCTTGTGAACATAGCAGAACCATGTACTCTAGGAATAATATCTGTCTCTGCAGCAAGCTTTCTAATCTGAGTAATCTCTCTTCCGTCTGGTCTCTTATGATCCTTAAGAATCATCTTACGAACAGTCTTCTTCTGATACTGATAAACAGCCTCATCAAGAACAGCTAACCACTCTTCATTATCAGCGAAAGCTTCCTCAAGCTTGTCCTTAATCTGTCTTATGTTTTCTTCTCTAATCTGCTTCTCATCAGTGAAAACTGCAACCTCCATCTGCTCTGGAGTAACAATTTCCTTGATAGCAGCAAAAAGCTCTTCAGGCACTGCACAGCTTGTGTACTCGTGCTTTGGCTTTCCACACTCAGCAACAATCTGATCAATAAATGCTATAACCTTCTGGTTTAATTCATGAGCTGCATAAATAGCTTCAATCATCTTTGCCTCTGGAACCTCATTTGCACCAGCCTCAATCATAATAACCTTATCTCTTGTAGAAGCTACTGTAAGCTTAAGGTCTGAAACAAGATTCTGAGTAGCATTTGGGTTAAATACTAATTCACCATCAATAAGCCCAACCTGAGTAGTTGCACATGGACCATCAAAAGGAATATCTGAAATAGCTG
>SVED01000033.1 GCA_015057515.1 Lachnospiraceae bacterium | reverse complement strand
CCCTGAATAATTGGGTACTTAATATTTAAAAATTCATTTAACCTCATTATGTATCTCCTTACCACTCAATATATGCCCCACCCCAGGTAAGACCACTTCCAAATCCAACACATATGGTCTTCATACCTGGTTTAATAATGCCCTTTTGATTCATCTCAGAAAGAGCAATCGGTATACTTGCAGATGAAGTATTACCATACTCGTCTAGATTTACATAGAATTTACCAATGTCCTGTTTGATTTTTTTCGCAACAGACTCAATTATTCTAAGATTTGCCTGATGACAAATATATAAATCAATGTCATCAGCTGTGATTTTTGCCATCTCAAGCAATTGATTTATAGTCCTAGGAACTGTGCTCACTGCAAACTTAAATACATCACTTCCATGCATACTTAGATGCTCTCCTGCTTCAACAGAACATACAATAGCTTCTTCGTGCCCCTTTGTACCAAGAACACTATAATATTTATTATCAGAAAGTTCAATAACTGCTGCACCTGCTCCATCACCAAAAAGAATACATGAACCACGGTCAGTCATATCAAGCATCCTAGAAAGTGTTTCACTACCTATAACTAATCCATATTTCTTATCGTTCTGTATAAGTAATCCTCTGGCAATCTGAATTCCATACATAAAACCAGAGCATGCTGCATTTATATCAAAGCAAGGCATATCATTTGGCAATTCCAAATACTTTTGAACCATACAGGAAACAGATGGTGTAAAGTTGTCCGGTCTTACTGTTGCCACAATACATACACCTAAGTCTTCTTTGCTAATTCCTGCATTTTCAATTGCCATCTTAGCTGCTGCTATAGCCATATCCTGATTTTTTTCATCAGTAATAAAATGCCTTCTCCTGATACCTGTTCTTTGTGTTATCCACTCATCACTTGTTTCTACAATTTTACTTAAATCATCATTTGTTACTACGTTTGATGGTGTATAATGTCCTGTTCCAACAATACGTAGTCCATCCTTAATCTGCATAATCTCTCCAATTCTATAATACCTTTAGGTAATCTGCGTCAATATTTCTAAACTTCTTGTATCTGTGCTTACTGAGCTCATCGCCGTCCATTTTAACATACTTCATAAGCTCTTTTCTAATATATCTGTCAACTGTTTTATAAACTGCCTTTGGATTCATATGAGCTCCACCCACAGGCTCAGGTATAACATCATCAATAACATTAAATTGTTTCAAATCCTGAGCAGTAAGTTTCATCATCTTACAAGCTTCATCACTTCTTGAGGAATCCTTCCATAAAATAGTTGCATAACCCTCTGGTGAGAGTATTGAGTACACTGCATTTTCAAGCATAAGTACACTGTTAGCAACACCAATTGCAAGAGCACCTCCACTGCTTCCTTCACCTGTAACAACAGCAATAACCGGAACATTAAGAGCACTCATCTTTGCAAGATTTGTGGCGATGGCACTCCCCTGTCCGTTTGTTTCTGCCTCAAGTCCTGGGTAGGCTCCAGGCGTATCAATAAATGTAATAATTGGTCTTTTAAACTTATTTGCCTGGTTCATAAGTCTAAGCGCTTTACGATAGCCTTCTGGTCCCGGCATACCAAAATTACATTTTAAATTCTCATTTAAATCGTTACCTTTTCTGTGACCTATTACAGTTACCGGCATTCCGTGGTATGTAGCAATTCCACCAAATATACTGCCATCCTCCTTGCCTAGATCATCCCCCTGCTGTTCAAAGAAATCCTCGAATATATTTTCTATGTACTCTGTAATCTTAGGTCTTTTCTTGTGTCGGGCAAGAAACACCTTATCGTGAGGACCGATATTCTTACACATTTTAACTAAGTCATGTCTCTGTCTCCTTAATACATAGTACTGAACCTCATCAAAAACCTCCTGTGACTTAAGTTTTTCGATTTCTTTATCTATCTCACTAATTTTAGCATCAATTTCTTTTACCATAATTACTTACCCCTCTTACAATGTAATCGTAATATATGTGCCAATGTTTCCCTCATTTTAGCACGTGGTACTATCTGGTCCACAAAACCATGCTCCTGCATAAATTCAGAACGCTGGAATCCCTCCGGTAATTTCTGACCTATAGTTTGCTCAATAACTCTTGGTCCTGCAAAACCTATAAGCGCCTCCGGTTCAGCCAAAGTGATGTCACCTAGTGTAGCAAAGCTTGCTGTCACTCCACCTGTTGTTGGGTGAGTTAGAACTGATATATACAGGCCTCCGTTGTTGTTGAATCTTTCCACTGCTGCACTAGTTTTAGCCATCTGCATAAGAGATAAAATACCCTCCTGCATTCTGGCACCTCCGCTGGCACAAAATATTATAAGAGGCAACTTTTTTCTATCTGCGTATTCTATTGCATTAGTAATTTTCTCACCTACTGCAATACCCATACTTCCCATCAAAAACTTACTACTCATAACAGCTATTACTGCCTCAAAGCCATCAATCTTTCCAACCCCTGCCAAAACAGCCTCATCAAGACCTGTCTTTACCTTAAGCTCATTAATTTTATCTTCGTAGTCTGGATATTCAAGAGGATTTGCAAATGCAACCTTACACTTAAGTGGTTTAAAGCTGCCCTTATCAACCAAAGTCCTTACTCTTTTTTCAGCAGAAATAACATAATGATGACCACAGGCAACACATACATTGAGATTGTCTTTAATCTCTTGTTTCTTAAACTCCTGCTTACATTTGGGACACATTGTAGTATCCTCTGGGGCAATTTCTTCCTTCTTTTCAATATTTGTTACATCCTGCTTATCATCAAATTTTATGTACTTTACAGTATTATTTGACAATTTTTTAGAAAGTAATTTTTTAATAGGTAATTTCATGCTTACATCTCCATATAATGTTAATTTTACTCTTTTTACATAATATTATACAAAATACCTCTGCCATCTCTGGCATTATTTTATTACTTTTACCATACAATTAGTCAAATGTCAACATTCATAACAATTTGTTAACATTTTTAAATTTTTGTTTACAAACAAAAAAACTGTCATAGAATTGTACATTCTATGACAGTTTAATCAATTTAACCAACGATGGTTTGTTTCCTTGAAAAAAATTGTCTACTGTGATACTATTTTTATGATATATAACGTGGGGAGGACATACAATGGTATTTTTAATATTGCTTATACTTGTATACAGTTTAATATATCTGGCTGTTTTTGTATTGGCACACCAAGATGCCAATATGCTTAAACCTCTTACCGCTATGACTGGAGGTATGCTAGTTCTACTCGCCGTTACTGCCATATTCGCCCTTGCATACGGTTATTGGTATATCAGTCTTATAATATTGGTAGTAATTGTTGGACTTTTACAGTTCTTCTTCTACCTATTAAAATATTAGTCTATACCAACAGCTTCCTTAGCCAGTTTATCTGCTTCTTCATTGCCCAAGACCCCGGAGTGGCCCTTTACCTTAATAAAGTTTAGCTTGATTTTGTCCTTTACACCAGCTATATACTCATGGTACTCTATAGTACCTTTTTTATTACGTTTCCATTCTCCTATGGCCCACATTTCTATTCCAAGATAATCATAATATATATCCAGTTCTTCAATGCCTAAAGCTATAGCAAGTTCTATAGCCGCCTTGCTTCCCAAGACCTCACCGGCAACATTTCTCATGGAAGCCATTTCTTTATCACTTCCACTTCCTTGAAGAATATGTTTCTGTCCCTGATGAACCAAAAAACCTCCATATCCATATACTTCTGTGGCAATATTATAAGAACCATCCACAAAGGCATAAGCTGCACTATCTAAAATATTGTTGTCATTAGAAGAATCATTTTCTTCAATCGCTTCGAGGCCTGTAACCCCAGAATTGCATATTCCTGTAAATCCTGCGGCTTCCTCATAGTTCGTAAAGCTTTTATATATAGCACCAGGATATCCATGAACATTATCCTTACATTCATCCCAGGTTCTGTATATACCTGGTGTCTTTCCCACTTTAACAGCGTAATATTTTTGTGACATATTAGAAAAGTTTCTTAAGGGCGCCAAGAGCTCCCTCTGCTTTATCTGCACCAAGCTTAGCCTGAACACCTGCTACAACCTTATCAACCATACCATCTGGTATATCAACACCTGCAGCCTTCTCAACAGCATTTACAGGGTTTTTCTTAAAATCAGCCTTAAAGTTATCATCGTTTTTTACCTTGTCTACTAATTTTTCAATCTGTTCCTTAATGTCCATTTCTTAAATCCTCCTTGAAATAAATATATTTTATTCTCCTACTCATATTTAAAAATTATATCTTAAAAATATACATAGAAGTTAAAATCAAATTATTATTACTTTTAAAATTTGCTAACAATACCCATTACAAAAATGACTAACACAATGATAGGAAGTACAATGGTCATATAGCCTCTCATCCAGTTTCTAACCTTTACGCCCTTGCCACAATTAGCCTCCTCAACAAACTTGTCCCATCCCCATCCATATCTAAGAACACAGAACAATATAAAACACAAGGATCCCAGTGGGAGCAATATATTACTAACAATAAAATCCTCTAAGTCCATAATATTACTTCCATCACCAAAAGGCTTAAAGCCTTTTAATATGTTAAAACCTAGTATACATGGAAGGGACAAAAGAAACATAGCAACTCCATTAACAACACATGTTTTCTTTCTATTCCAACCTGTAAGTTCTATCGTACATGAAATGATATTTTCAAATACTGCCAGCACTGTAGAAAGAGCAGCAAAAGATAAAAAGATGAAGAATAAGCTTCCCCAGAATCTTCCCAATGCTATGTCATTAAATATATTAGGCAACGTGATAAATATAAGACTAGGTCCACTATCCGGCTGAACACCATAGGCAAAACAAGCAGGGAATATAATAAGTCCAGATGTTATTGCAACAAAAGTATCAAGAATTCCTACACTTATTGCCTCTCCCATCAAGGCCCTATCTTTATTTATATAGCTTCCAAATATAGCCATAGAGCCAATACCAAGGCTAAGAGTGAAAAAAGCCTGATTCATAGCACCTACAATGACATTTCCAACTCCAACTTCCTGCATCTTGGAAAAATCAGGTTTTAAATAAAATTCCAACCCTTTTGAGCCACCCTCCATCATAATACTATTTATAGCCAAAATAATCATTATAGCAAGAAGGGCTGTCATCATAATCTTAGTTACCTTTTCAAGTCCTTTTTGCACACCAAGGGAGCATACTCCAAACCCAATTACAACAACTATACCCATAAATACAATCATAGGAACCGGTTTTGCCTGCATATCTGTAAATAACTGCTTTACTCCATCAGAATCAGCACCTACAAAATCACCTTTAGCCATTTTGATGAAATACATAAGCATCCAGCCTGCAACTGTAGTGTAAAACATCATAAGAAGGTAGTTACCTATCATAGCAAAGTATCCATGTATATGCCATTTAGATCCTGGCTTTTCTAGCTGCTGATATAGCTTAACCGGACTTTTTTGTGCTGCACGTCCTAATGAAAACTCCATTGTAAGCACTGGCACGCCCATTGCTATAAGGAAAAATAAGTATATTAGAACGAATACACCGCCTCCATACTGTCCTGCCATATAAGGAAACTTCCATACATTTCCTATCCCTATAGCGCAGCCCGCACTAAGTAAAATAAATCCAAGTCTGCTACCTAAACGTTCTCTTTGCATCTTATATCTCCAATCTTTTTTCCGGCATAATTATGCAATATTTGGATATTCTCTCATATCTTTGTTTACTTCATCAGTATGTAAACCAAAGTAAACATTTGAATCTACACTATTGTACGCTTTCTGCATATCGTCTACACACTCTAACAATGAAAGGGGTACATTTGTATACATATCATCAATAGATATCTCCAACTCTCCAGCATTAAGAGTAATCTTATCTTGTGACATACTATATGGTGCAGCCATAAATACATCCTTTATAGCTTCACTAAAATATGGCATTCCGTATGGTAATGACACATATTTTACATTGGCAACAATATCTTTAAAGCCTTCCTTCATAACACAGAGTGTCTTCTTGCTTGTTTTTTCTTCTGAACCTTCAACAAAAGATTTTGCAGCTCTTGCCATAACCTCATCTCTTCTCTCATTTGTAGCTGACACAAACATAACATTTGTATCCTGAAGCGTAGGCTTTTTATCAGCAAAAGCAACATATATAAGTTTCTCAGGTCCGTATACACCAATACCGAGAAGTGTTCTCTTATAAAGATCCTCCAACGCTGGTTTTACAGATACAACTCGTCCATTATCAATATTAGCCTCGTTGTCAATCATAAGCTTTATTATACCGTCTCTCATCTCTGAAATACGTGCCTCGTTAATATAATCTGATGGAAGGAATTCACTCTGAGTGGCTCCTTTCATAAGATATGAAGTAACCTTTCTGCCCGAAACTGCAAGATCTTCTACTGCAATACGAAGGTCCTCATCAAACTGTGAATATATATCATATATTCTTTCTGCCTTTTGTTTAAGCAATCTAACAGCATCACCAAACACATCTAATGAATCTAGACCATCTACAATAAGGTTTCGTTCTGTTGCCAGAGTTTCCTTAATGCATGCATCATAATATCCATTTTCAGTTTCCTTTTTTGCACTTGGAAACGCAAAAAACTTCTTAGCAACCATATCCTTAATGGACTCTATAATTCGACTATATTCACTTGTTGGCTGATACTCTCTTTGTAATTCTTCAAGTTTTCTAAGTTCTGCAATAAATCCTCTATCATGCTCGAATTCACCAATACCAGCTGCACCAATAAGTTCTAGCGTAATAAAAGGTCCATACTGTCTTAAATATTCCTCAACCTTGCTATCTAAAGATGCACAAAGCTTATTTTTGAAAGATTTAATAACTATAGGTATATCTTGTTTAAAGGATTCTAGCTGTCTTGCCATAGATAATCTAAGATTATCCTGCCCCTTTTTTATCATCTTATAAACAGGTCTTTCAAATTGACCGGTTCTGATAAGCCCTGTAATATTTAACTTAATTTCCTCTCCCGGCTTACCTGTAAGAAAATCTCTTATATCTCCTAACGCAAGCTCAGCATCTCTTTCAATAACGCCACCTAAATTAGAAACATCATGAATACGCTTATAGGCCTCACTAAATATGGCGTGCTCACATATATTCTCAATCTCTTTTATAGGAATCTTATAATCCGACTCATTGATTACCTTGTAAAGCCCATTTCCATTATTCTCAAAGAACACATCTCTAAGAAGCTTTCTATCCTCGTCAACATTACCACCAATATATTTGTTGCATGCAAGCTTAAATAAGAAATACGCTGTATCACTGTATATTACATTTTCAGGTATATATCCTTGCTCATCCTTCTTTCCTGAAACTAAAAGGCAGGCGTCAAATATATTTTCTCTCATACTGAGTCTGTGAGTTGTACTCTCAAAGCTAAAATTCTCTTCCCTTGATACAATCCTCATAAGATAATCTACTTCTTTTAGCGTAGCACATCCATTTGCAAGAAGAAGAGATTTCTTATCTTCATCCTCTGAAATTGACAAATTAGCAAAAAGTACATCCGGCATAAGAAGACAACCACCAACGCGAAGTCCTTTCCACTTTCTAGAACGGCCAAATGCCTTTATGTTATATGTTACATCAGATAAAATACCACTACCTGTACCACCTGCAACACCAGTAATTATAATAACATCCAGCTTACCACTCTCACTTTTGTTGTATAACTCGTCCAACTTTTCAAATAAAAGAATTCTCATATCTTCATATGCATTTGAAAACATAAGTCTTCCAATCTGTCTGTTACCCTTTGCACCGTCCGTACCAATACTAAGACCAGGGAACTCCGGTTTCATCCAATTAGCAAGATTCGGATGAACAGGATTGTTTGCGATACCATCAGTTATAAGGCTTTCAAGATTTGGTCTGTATATACTGATAATCTCTAAGGCATTGAGTCCGTAACCCTCCTTACTATCCTCAATAGCCTGCTCCATTGCAGGAATATCAGAATCAATCATAAGGAAATTTATATTGTCCTCTGGCGTAATATGCTCCTGAAGCATAACTTTAAGGTTGGTTACAACCTTTGAACCAACACCACCAAGGCCTATATAAAGCAAATCCTTATTAAAACGTTCCTCATTGCTTACTTTTCCAAAAACTCGAATATCTTTTAATTTACTAAACTCTTCCCTTTGTGTATCAATAAGTATCATACGCCTTCTCCTTTGTTACTTAATTTTTACGGAAATCTGTGAGTTCTAATCCTTCGTTGTGTTCAAGAATAATTCGGATAGACCACTCGTTTGCAAAAAGCAACAATGGGTTGTCCTTCATATCCTTAACCTTCTTACAATCACTTATTCTAGTTAGCTTATTCAAGTCTGTTGATGGATCTTTTACCCATCTTATATAGTTATATGGTAGTGGCTCAAGTCTGACATCACATCCATATTCATTTTCCAAACGATACTTCAATACATCAAACTGAAGTACACCTACAACTCCTACTATAATCTCTGACATACCAAGCATATAATCCTGAAAAATCTGTATAGCACCTTCTTGGGCAATCTGGGTAACCCCCTTCATAAACTGCTTCTTTTTCATAGAATCCATAGGAACCAGTCTACAAAAATGCTCTGGAGCAAAGGTTGGTATACCTTCGTATTCGAATTTCTTACCCGGCTGACATATAGTGTCTCCAATAGAGAAAATACCAGGATCAAAGATACCAATAACATCTCCTGCATAAGCCTCTTCTATTATTTTTCTATCCTGGGCCATAATCTGCTGTGGCTGAGAAAGCTTAAGGTTTCTTCCAGTTTGGACGTGAAACACATCTTTTGTAGCATCAAACTTACCTGAACATATTCTCATAAAAGCTATACGGTCATGATGTGCCTTGTTCATATTTGCCTGAATCTTAAATACAAAGCCTGAGAAGAAATCGTTCATTGGGTCAATTTCTCCCTCGTTTGACAATCTAGGAAGTGGAGACTGAGTCATAGAAAGAAAATGCTCCAAAAATGTCTCTACACCAAAGGTTGTAAGGGCGGATCCAAAAAATACTGGTGACAATTCTCCTCTGTCTACAAGTTCCTGATTAAATTCTTCACTGGCACCATCCAAAAGTTCGACTTCATCTAAAAGTTGTCCGTAAAGCTCATCTCCTACTGCGTCCTGTAAATTTTGGTCATCCACATCATATTCTGTCTTTGCAGCCCCTTTTGCTCCACCAACAGAAACTGACTGGAACATAGCTACTTTTTTTGTATTTCTATCATATACACCTTTAAATCTCTTACCGGAACCAATTGGCCAGTTAATAGGACATGTTCGTATACCAAGAACATTTTCAATCTCATCTAAAAGTTCAAAAGGATCTCTTGCTTCAAGATCTAACTTGTTGATAAATGTAAATATAGGAATATGTCTCATAACACACACCTTAAAGAGTTTGATGGTCTGTGCCTCAACACCCTTTGAAGCATCAATAACCATAACTGCTGAATCTGCAGCCATAAGTGTACGATAAGTATCCTCTGAGAAATCCTGATGTCCCGGAGTATCAAGAATATTGATACAATATCCATCGTAGTTAAACTGCATAACCGAAGAAGTAACTGATATACCTCTTTCCTTCTCTATCTGCATCCAGTCAGACACTGCATACTTTGAATTAGCCTTTCCCTTTACTGAACCTGCTGTATTTATTGCTCCACCATACAAAAGAAATTTTTCGGTAAGTGTGGTCTTACCTGCATCTGGGTGCGAAATAATAGCGAAAGTTCTTCTTCGTTCTATCTCATGTTTTAACTGCTCTGACATAACATCCTCCAAGTTGTTTATATATTCAAATGCCTAAAATGCATAATACTCCACTTTTAAAACATACATAGTTTATTATACCTTTAAAACCCTTTTTACTCAATAGTTTTAAATAAAAAAAGGGAAGAAACATATATTTCTTCCCTTTTACACTAGTATAATATTCTGGATGAATATGTATTTCTTATGGATAATACGAGAAATACGGTATACACAACCCCTATTAACCCCAATGGAATATAAAAATTGGAAAATAGGCTGACAAATATTAACACCGCCAATATTGCAAGCATTAAATGCACTATACTCATTATAACTCTATATAGAGTAAGTCTGGGCCCCTCGCTCTTATATATTGCCCTTGCTATAAGCGCAAGTATAATCATAATACCGGCATAAATAGTCAAAAACACTGAAAAAGCCAACACTGTGATTAAAAAAAATACACCTACAAAAGAGGAAAATCCCACAAAAATAATACCCCAGCCCTCTACATCGTCTACTTCGCCATCTTCTTTTGCATCCTCTAACATATCAAAAACACTCTCCTTTGAATCTCCAGATGTTTTACTATCAAGAGTAGCAAATAGCAACATAGGTATCATAAGAATAACACATATTATAACAACAAATAAAAGATTAGAATTAACCTTCTTCATAAGTAAACACCTCCCATATGCACACATTATAAGTTGAACCAGACTAAAAATCAACTTATATATCTGTTGTAAGCATACGTTAATATTTTAGTATCCTAAATCCTCATTCACCAAAATTACGTGAATTCGCTTTGGATGTCTGGAAAATCTGGTTATTAGGAACTCGCAGCATATAGTATCCTTTGACTTGCAATTTGCACATGAACCAGTCATTTTACACGGAGTCTCTAAAGGAAACCTCTGGGCATTTATAGGTGCTGCCACGTTACGAGCTCTGTACATAGCGGCATCAATATCCTTGGCAACCTTGTTCATACCCACTACCATAATAACATTACGAGGCCCGTAGGCAATAGCTGCCACACGATTAGAATTACCATCTATATTTACAAGTATGCCATCCTCTGTTATTGCATTACTGCTGCAAAGAAAATAATCACATCCGAATATCTGAAGCTCCACCTGTCTTTTCTCTTCCGGTGTGCCAGAAATATCCCTGTTAAACACTTGGTAATTGCCATTTATAACAGCATCTCTAAGGCCTATCTGACTAACAGACATGGAACCACCCCAACCGATACTGGAATTCTCCGGAATAATCTCTAATGCCTTAGCAAGTGCCTCCTCCTTAGTTTCTGCGTAATAACCACACATATTACGAGTTTCCAAGCCTTTAATAATCTTTTCAGCCAACATCTTATTTCTTGAATCAATATTACTGTCCTTCATCATAATCCAACCTTTCTTACTACAATTTAGCGTTAAACACATATCTAAATTATATATCATCAACTAACATTTAGACAAGAAAAATCCCCTAATAAAAAGGGGATTAATCGATACTAAATATCATTATTCGCTCTCGCATGTTGCTTTCTTCAAAAAGATCACTACAATCTATCTCGTCAAAGAAAAATAGCTCATCTGTATTCATAAGAAAAGAAATATACTCATCTGATGGATAATAAAAAAATAGCAGTATCTTCCTAGGATGTACATAGTAAGAATCCAAGATTCGACTTAGAACCTTACTCAAAATTTCCACAGAAAATGGATTAAAAAAATAGCATCTGTCCACATCTACGGGAACTATATATTCCTCTGCATTCCCAAAATGAAAATCAACATTTTTCCATCCTATGCCATAGTTCCTGTTATCTATAGCTGCATCGTAAATTCTACCATCATATTCCACACCAATATAGTTGCACTTAGTCTGGTATGTCAGGAAAAATCCCACTCTCCCCTTACCTGAGCCATAATCTAATACAGTGTTTTTCTTACCAATATGTCCACTGGCAGCAAGTCGCTCAAGTACAGGATAATCCGTAGGTTCATAGGGATAATGATGGTTGTCAGAATTGGAACCATCCCAGCCTGCTGTACGTATTCTCAATAACCTGTCCCAATTATTATCCTTGCAGTATTTTTTTAGTTTCATAGTCGCTCCTAGGTTCCAATACATTAAATTAGTGAAATTATTAACCAAGTCACTTAATTGTATATTCATTGTTAAAGTCTGGTATATTATACTGTTATCTCAATCTGATTTCCTTCAATTCCAATGATGCAACTTTCATAATATCCATCCCCGGTTGTTCTCGGTCCACTAACCACCTCATATCCATCTTGTTGCATTCTCTGTGTGAGTTCATCAACCGCTTCTTTACTTCCCAAACTAAAAGCAATATGGATATAACCTGTGTGAGCAATAGACTTTACACCATCCTCCATCATAGGCTTATTCATAATTTCTAGTCTGGCACCATCCTCAAAACTTAAAAAATAGGAACGGAAATCTGTTGTTTTGTTGTGATAGCCTTCATTTGATGTTGCATTGAAATACTTAACAAAGAATAGCTTCGCGGCCTCCAAATCATTTACATACATTGCAATGTGTTCGATATTCATATGTTCCTCCTTTGCAAATCCATATGATCATATTTAACCATACTTCTCCTCAAATTCCTCTACCGGCAAAGGCTTTGCGTAATAATATCCCTGAATCAAATCACATTCCTGGGCAGTTAAGAACTCAACCTGTTCTTTATTCTCTATACCCTCTGCAACTATCTTCATATCAAGCTTTTTAGCCAGATTGATAACCTCTGAAACAATAAGCATTCCTCTTTCAACAGAATCTGTACCCCTGAAAAAATCTGCATCAATTTTAAGAACATCAATAGAAAGCTCTTTCAAAGAGTTAAGCGATGAATATCCAGCACCAAAGTCATCCATAGATACAATAAATCCATAATCTCTAAGTTGCTTTACTGTATCTATAAGTACGTACTTATCATCAAAGAATGCACTTTCTGTAAGCTCAAGTTCTATAACATTGTGAGGAATATTGTACTTGTCCACAATACCACATATATGCTCCGCCAAATCATCTCTTGTAAAATGAGCTCTTGAAACATTAACTGATATAGGGAACAACTCCTTTCCCTCTTCCTGCCATTTAGACTGTTGAAGAGCAACCTCTTCCAGCATGTAATCATCCAGCTGAAGTATAAAACCATTTTTCTCAAAAATAGGAATAAATTTGTTTGGTGAGATAAAGCCCTCTGTTGGGTGTATCCACCTAACTAATGCCTCAGCTCCTGCAAGTTTCTCGTCTTTTGTACTGTACTTAGGTTGCAGATAAAGCTTAAACTGTTTGGTTACCAAGGCCTTATCCATGTCATCTTCAACCTTACGTTCCCATAACTGTTGCTTCTTCATCTCTATATCGTAGGAAGCTATTTTTTCATCGGTGTCCTCTGGCATAAGATCAAGTGCTGTTGTGGCATTGTTGTATAAACTATCAACCTCTTTATCCTTATCATCCGCCATGCACACTCCAAATCTAAACTTTATCTTAATTTTTGGCGCAACTGAACCCAAATATTCATACAAAGAGTTAATTCGATTTGTTAAATCATCTTCACTTGTATACATAAGCATCAAACCAAAGTCCGCTTCATCATGATGGGCTAAATTCTCTTTTTTCTTTATAGTATGTTTAAGAGCACTATAAATTTTTTCTAATAGTTCTTCTCCTTCTTTAACACCGAAGCATGTACAAAAGCTTCTATATTTTTCCATTCTAAGAGCAACAATAGCATACTTATATATACCTTTGCTTTTCTTTAGGAGTTTATCGCCTTTCTTTGTGAAATGAAGCCAATTATAACCACCAGTAACCATATCCGTGTAAAGAATCTTGGTAATTCTTTTCTGACTCTTCGCCACACCAATAATAGACAAAATATAGTAAACCACTAAAACAGCAGTAAGTAACATCATCATAATAAATGTTGCGACTATAATAAAAAGCTCACTTTTTACTACAGATATATTATTTAGAACCAACACTTTGTATTCATCATAATTTACTACCATCCAAACCTTTGTTTCAACAACAGGTACATGACTTTCTCTTGATAATAAATCTTCATCAAATAAAAATTCCTTATAACGAACAATGTTCAACAGATTCTCTGATAATCTTATATTTTCTTTATCTATTTCAAAAATCAGCTTGTCGTCGCTTTCAAGAATTAAACAAAAGTTATTTTGATACATTCCTGATTCATCTGTGTAGATTAGTTCATTATCTATATTAGGAATAGTATCACTATTGCTCCATACAATTTCATCATTGCTATCAAAAACCACTATAGCATTAATACTATCATTAAACTCAATGTGTTTTTGTAGCTCATCAGCAGATAAATCTGATAAATTTTGCACTACATACTCTGCCACATTGCAGGATATTTTATAACCTTCATGCAATTTTCTATCAACCATATCAGCAATGTACATACCCAATATAGCCACAACTACAATTATCAACACAAAAGCGATTACAAAAAGTCCAACTATAGATGGCCATATACGTTTTCTCTTAAGTTTTTTTATTCGTTTTTCCTTTAGGTCACTCATATATTCTCCCCCTATGTAGCTCGTAAGACAGCTAACTATCCCAATCCATTTTTTATAAGACATAATGCAAACAAAATAGCCACATTAATTATTGCTACAATGTGTATTATATCAAAATTATAGTTAGTGAACAATAAGTAAACAAATCCCTATACTTACATTACGGAAAATATTGACCAGTTTACTTAAACTGAGAAAATGGCTTAAACTCAAAAGTATTTATTCTGTCACTATATTCTGCGGATATGTTCCAGTATTCATCCTCTCCCAGCTCTTCAGATACAGATATATCCCACTCTCCAGTGGTATTATGATAAAATCCATACACTTCATAGGTTTCGTCCTTTTCTTTGGTAAAATAGTAATCAACACAAGTAACTTCTGTGTCATTCGGTCCTAATACATAGTTTTCAAACACACTGTACATTGCCCCACTTGAGCCCTCTGTGTAAAATGTACCGTCATCTAGCAAAAAGCATCTATTTCTTGACCAGCCTTCAAGTAATAGGTGTGGTGTATCCTTATGTGTGTACACAGAATAAATATACTGACCATAATATTTTCCATCACTTTCTTCACTAATTGCACCGATTATAAGCTCTGTCACACCATCCCCATTTACATCATAAAAGGTGTAACCAATATTATTTAGAGCGTTCTCATCACCACTCATAACAACCTCGCCTATGCCGGATGTACCATCTGCATACTCATAATTATCCACTCCGCCACTAATAATCTCGTAGTTAGAATCTAAAATTTCATAATACAAATCCTCGTAGGACTCCTTAGTAGTATCTTCTTTCTTCTGAGCATCCTCTGTCTCCGTAATTTCACTAGTCGTCTCTGATACTTGGCTCGTACTCTCTGTAGTAGCCTCTGTAACCAACTCTGTTGTTTCGGTTGTAGTTCCACTCTCTGTAATGGCAATTTCAGTGTTTGATTTCTTTTCATTATCCTTCTCATAGTCCCCACATCCACAAAGTGACAACATCATCACCATCAACATTCCTAATACTATACTTTTCTTTTTCATATAAATCCCCTTTCACATTCTACTGAAAAAAATCATCTCCACGCTCATTAAGCACAGCCACGGCTTTATGACATTTCTCACAGTAATATCCTTCACCTTTTGTAGCCAGATGCACTGCGTTTTTGCGAATAATCCTCTTTATCTCATCCCGAGGCATCCAGGATATCACAATTCCAATGCCCAAATTAATAAATTCGGAGCCATCTCTTACCTCAACATAACCCTCCTTCATGTCCTCCCCACAATATGGACATTTCATATTTTGATTCCCCCAATTAATTATTATTTGATACCTTATCTATAATTGTCATTGTATAACATTTAGATATATATGTCATCAAAAATTAACCTCTCACATTTTACAATAAAGCTAAAAAAAGGATGTCATCATATGACATCCTTTAACAAATAATATTTAATATTTAATTACTGTTCCAAATACAAAATCAACATAAGTAAATCCAAATGGACTGTCAGGATTTCTTCTAACAGTAAATGTGAACTCTGCATCCATAAACATTGGGTCGAAAATGTCACTATAATTGAGATTTGCAACACCCTTAATTACATAGTTTTCTCCATCCATATAGGTTTCATTTACGGTTACTGTAGTATCACAGTATCCCTGATGTTCCCAGATCTCATAACCATTTGCTCCTACCATAACATTTCCCTGTTCATAATAAACTATATCGGTGTAGTCAAATACACTTGCAGCATACTGGTCTATGGTTTCCTTTGTTATAACCATATATCCACCTTCCTGCGTACCTGGTATAACATATGGTTCAAGTTCCTCAGATTCTATTTTACCCATATAATCATTTGCCATAATTCCTATAGTGTTCATAACAACCTCATCAGACAACTGGATAGTCATACTCTCTACTGCTTCAGCTGCCTGTGCCTGAGTTGAGGAAACATATTTTGCAAATATTGCAAGGCCATCTATCTCCTCCTGAGTAAGATCAGCTTTTTTCTGCTCCTCGGAAGTATCATCAGCTACATTTGCATCGTTATCAGCAGTTTCATCAGCTGAAGAATCATTCATATTTCCTCCAACTGACTCCGGAAGAGTTGAGTAGTCAATTTCTTTCACACCATCTATATAATCTGTGGTATCATCAACCTCACAAATGATAACCTCATAGCCTGATTCTACAACAACCTCTTCATCCGCAATTGTTCCATCAGCGTAAACAAGCTTTGTTACAACTTTACCATCAAATACAGATACTCTAGAATACTTAGCACCAGTTTCATCCTCATAGATTGCTACTCGATAATTCGTACCTCTTACAGAGATAGTAACATTTGGAGTGTTAATTTCATATGATGACTTACTACTTAGCTTATTCTGAATATCATTTGTAATGGCGCCTTTTTTCAGTTCAATGGTTGTTTTACTGTCTTTTGATGTTCCTGTAGCTTTAATTGAAAATTCAGTATTTTCCTCAACATTAACATACTTGTCATCGTCTAACCTAAGAGTCATAAGACCCGAATTAAGGGTAACATTATCACCTGACTCTAAATTCATATTAGCATATGGTTCAATGTTTCCAACAGAGTCTCTTTTTACAACTCCATCACCTTCAAATTCGTAGATTTTTATAATTCTGTGTGAATCCTTATTTCCCAGTACAAAAATTGCTATAACAGTTATACAGGCCACCAACAATATTCCAAATAGAATTAATATACCTTTCTTTTTCATCATTTATCACCCATAAAAAATATTATAATCCCTCATGTCTGGTTTCTCGAACAATCTCCGCACCATTTAACATAAACAAAACTCTACCATTGTAAATTGAAATATCTGATTCCAAGGCACCTACATCAGACTGTAGGTTTGATTTAATATCAGAATCAACATCAGAGTCTAAGAATTTTATCTTACAGTTCTTATTGAAATTACCAAGTGCCAAGGCTTCTCTACCCTCGCCCTTTATAGTAATTCCACACTCCTTAACATCTACATTTGATGCTTCTTTGGCTGAACCAATTGCAGAAATTTCTATAGCACGCAAATTCATATTAAAGTTTGCATTTGCAATATTAATATTTGCATGTTTACCATACAGGGTACCGATTCCAGCACTAAACGTACCACCGAGGACACATTTTAATAGTATATGAGAAATATTAACGTCTACATTACCATACATAGAACCAATACCAACATTGTTAGTAGTTACAAGACTAAGGTTAATATTACACATAGCAATTTCTATATTAACATCGCCGGTCCTTGTACCTATTCCTACACCTTCTTCACCTGCTAATTCTATAATATACTTACCACGCTTAATATCGATTGTTCCGCCATATCCAGAACCAATTCCTACACCTTTAGCACCATTACCGTGAATCTCAACGCAACCGTCCTGATTAAATATTATAATTCCATGAGATGATTCCAAATCATTTCCAATTCCGAAATAATCATCCTTCTCAGTATTTATAAGAAGATCACCCTCACCTTCTATAGTTAGCGTAGATCCTTCTGCAACTCGAATACCACCGTCCTTTAGGTGATTTTCACCTTTTAGAACCAGTGTCACGTCACAATTTTCTTCAATGTTAATACTTGCTTTATTCTTTCCGGCAGTAAAGCTAGCATTATCAAGCACAATTCTTCCACTATATCCTGCTCTAATGTCTAACACAAGATTTGTAGAAACACCATATATACCTGAAATCAAAATATCCTTATGCACTATATTATCCGGTACAACCTCTATAATAGAATATTTGTCTGCGACTAATTTAGCCAAATGGATTCTGCTTTCTTTACCTGCAACATATATCTTGCTACCTTTTCCCAGCATAACCTGTCTTTGATAGCGAACAATCTCATCCTTTATAGATTTATCAATTGCTTGAAGAACATTTGCTGAAGGTCTGGCAGTATAATAGCCTTGTATAAGATCAACACCCAATTGTATAATCATCTGGAGTTCATCATTTGTTTCAACACCCTCAGCCAAAGCCATAATGTTGTTATTATGTGCAAACTCTATGATTTCTCGAACAAAATGCTGTTTTTGAGGACTATCCTGTATCTCAGATAAAAGCATACGGTCTATCTTAACATAGTCAGGCATATATCTAAGAAGATTTGTCACATTAGAATAACCGGTTCCATAATCATCAACAGCAGTCTCTATACCCATAGAAGCATAATTATTTTTCATTGATGTAAGCTCATCATCTGGGACTTCAGCCTGCTCAGTAAGCTCCACAACAACAGTGGCAGAATATTTCTGTAATTTTTCTGTTAAAACATCTGCATCGTAACCCTGCAATCTATTATCAGGGATACTATTAATAAATACCTTTTTATTATCAAAAAGACTTTCTTCCTCACCAATTCTTTCTAACACATTAAAAAAGGTCAAACGCTCTATATCATAGAGTCTTCCCATATAATCTGCATACTTTAAAATTGTAAGTGGTGAAACAAATTGTTCAACATCAGCACGCATAAGAGCCTCATAAGCATATATATCTCCTGTTTTAGCATTGACAATAGGCTGGAAATGATATAACAGTCGATTATTATCCATAATATCCTGAACTACCATCATCTCCTTAAATTCCTCGTCAGTGAGAGTATCCCTGTTTTTAATCTTCTGTGCTGCAATCTTATTACCATTTTTCTGAGCCACGGTGGTGTTAATCAAGTGTTCTAATTCCTTAACCCCTGAAATGTATGAATAACCACAGCCAAAATAAACAGATAAATCAAATGGTAAACCACTCACCTCATCAATCTGTTTAATCAATTCATCCTTTATCAAATAAATCTCTTCGTCAAAAACATCAGAATCAAATATTTCTACACCTACAAATTCTCCATTGCCCAGAACACAACAAAGACCACGCTCAATTAAACTCTTAAGGATACTTGACACTGTTTTGATAGCATAATTACCCTGTGCGCGACCATGTTTATCATTAATATCAGCCAAACCTCTAATATCAACAGCAATGGCACCAACATATTTGTTAGAAATATTATCAAATTTCTGAAGCATACTCTGATAATTATAAAGCCCTGTAAGATTGTCCCTAGTCTGATTAGCTTCCAAGAGCTCATAACTGTATTTAATTGCATCAAAACGACGGAAGCACTCTAACCCCTGCATAATATTTCTCAACCACATCCAATATACTTCCGTGTATGTTTTCAATTCATTTCCATAGCTAATTACAGCATATCCTAAACAACGCTCCTCAAAATGAAGTGGTGTAAAGAAAAATGCTGCCGGATTATCTCTGTCATCATATAATTCAGGTATTAGTAAGCTCTTTTCAAAGGTATTAGAAAAATTAATTTTATTTGCTGAACCGTCTTTTTTACAACTTAACACAGGCAATATATGTTCTGAATAATCCCCCCATTTAACATTACTGTTATGTAGTTTCTCAGAGTCCATCCATTGCGAATTAAGGCATAGAGAAAAACTATTGTAATCACCCAAATGGTACATACAGGCAAAAATCGTATTAATCAAATCTCTAAATTCAGTCTTTGAAAGAAGATCATCCATCATATAATTAAATCTTGAATTGAACTTTTCCTGTGAATCTATAGTTTTCCAGCTATCACGCAAGCCTGAAACTAAATAGTTCTCACTATTTTCGCATCCACAGCTACCACCAATAAATAATTCTTTTTCTATATTGATTTTGGAAAACTCCACATCATTAATTAATGAATAAATTTTGTTTGCAGCATTAATTCCATTTTCTTTTGCAGGAAGAGGGGCCGATGTAAGAGGACTTGGACTCTTTCTACCTTCCTCTATGGAATCATAGCCTATTACCGCTATATCCTCTGGAATTCTTATATTATTTTCTTCGAGAGCAATAGCCACACCTATAGCCATACAATCATTTGCACATGCAATAGCTTCTGGCATACCATTTTCGTCATCCAATAATTTTTTAACAACTTTTTCTCCACAGCCATACCAGAAATCACCATAAAAGATTCTATTATCCTTTATAGTTAAGTTATGTTCCTTCATACAATCCTTGTATGCCTCAAGTCTCTCCTGAGAATGGAAATGCTCCTCCTTACCAGTGAGATAAGCAATATCCTTATAACCATGCTCCTCTATTAAATGAGCAACCAATTTTTTCACAACAAAATAGTGGTCAGTAATTAGTGATGGATAATATTTACTCTTCTTATCCACACAAACAACAGGACCACTATAGCTTTCTTTAAATCTTTCCTCTAATTGTTCTGCCAATCCAGGGGTTTGAATTGTATCTGATAGGATAACAATGCCATCAAAAAGCTCAGGGTTCACCAATGTAAAAATAGTAGACTCACCCTGTTCTCTCTCTGCAGTCTCCTGATATTTGTTATACATAGCAAATACACAGACGTCATAATCATACGCAAACATCTGCTGAAAAAAACCTTCTATAAATAAACTCTGATAACTCTCTTCTACATGTCCGAGCAATAATGCAATCTTCTTCCTTGGTGTCATCTAAAATCCTCCCGTATATTGCAACGAATATACTCTATCTTATATGTAAAATATAACAATTAAATCAATTAGCATAATTTTACCAAATCATTAATACATAGGTCAAGAAATTTAAGGGAATATGTGGCAAAAAATGCAAAGATACAAACTTTCATACAATATTTCCCTAAAAAATTAAGGAGGCCATTTGAATAAATTCAAACAACCTCCATTATTACCAACTTCTATTATTCCCCAATAAAGCTTTTTTTCTCATTTACGTATTCCTCAACTATATCCGACAGTATTGAAAACTGACATGGACCTGCATCGAGAATTACTTTGTGGAATTCAACCTCGTCAAATTTATCTCCAAGAGCCTCTTGTGCATAAGTTTTAAGTTCCTCCATCTCAAGTAAACCTGTGACATACATTTGGTAATTTGCTGGTTCAGAAATAACATAGTCGTAGGCGGATTCAAGATTAATATTTAGACATTCATAGCTTTCCAAATATTCAATTGCTTCTTCATACGACCAACCCTCATAATTCACACCAATGTCAATTCTGGCAAGCACCATTAGATCAGTTCTTGATAAGTCTCGTAAATAATCTGTATAACCTATTTCACCAGAATAT
>SVED01000032.1 GCA_015057515.1 Lachnospiraceae bacterium | reverse complement strand
TGCGCCATAGAAAATCGGGTAAGAGAATCCATCATAAGTAGTACGTCTTTACCCTGATCTCTAAAATATTCTGCTATGGCAGTTGCTGTTTTTGCAGCCTTATTTCTAATAAGTGCTGGCTTGTCAGAAGTAGCGATAACCAGCACGGAACGCTTCATACCTTCTTCGCCTAGGTCTCTTTCTATAAACTCTCCAACCTCTCTTCCACGCTCTCCAATAAGAGCTATAACATTTATATCTGCTTTGGTATTACGAGCAAACATACCAAGAAGAGTACTTTTACCAACACCACTGCCAGCAAATATACCAATTCTTTGACCTTTTCCAAGTGTAAGTAATCCATCCACCGCCTTTACGCCAAGGGGTAACACTTCTGAAATAAGTTTTCTTTGTAGTGGGTCTGGAGAATTGGCATCTATTGGATATTCAAGTTCAGAATCTAAAGCTTTGCCATCCATAGGCCGTCCTATTCCATCTAAAACTCTTCCCAAAAGATGGTCTCCTACTTTTACACTTAAAACACCCTTTGTATTTTTTACAGTTGCACCGAGCCCAATACCATCTACAGAATCATAAGGCATAAGCAATACACGGTTGTCACGAAATCCAACAACCTCAGCCATAACTTCAGTTACGCCATCCTTTGAAATAATTTGACACAAATCATTAAGCTTTGCAGGTGGTCCAATGGACTCCACTGTAAGTCCAACTATCTTACTTACCTTGCCATAATGGGCAGCATAATCCTTGAATAATAATGAATTGTATTTTTCTATGTTGAATTCTTTAATCATATTATTCTCCATTTATTGTAAAATACCCCGATTAATCAATCGGGGATATATTACTCTGCTTTCTTCTAATCACTGAGAAGTTTAATTGCTGTTATAAGGTTACGTGTCTGAATATTCATTGATAAATCAATAATACCATTGTCTGTTTCAATTATACACTGCTCTGCTTCTAACTTAGGATCCCCGTATATCTCAATATCTACACTTGGATTAGCTGCTCCAACCAAACGATCCTTATTATCCATAACATAAGAATAATTTGTATCAGAAACCTTGATAACCAGATTCTTACTGGCTTCAACCTCATTTAGAGCATTGTTTATCATATGAATCATAACAGGCTTGTAATTTCTAACTAAAATGCCTGTTAATTTTTCTATAAGAGCACAAGAAAGATCTATGAGTTTTTCTTGTCTATCAGCTACAGCTTCTTCTAGTAACAGTTCCTGTTTAGCTTCCCATTCTTCCTGCTCTTTCTGTATATTCGCAAGATAGTTATCAGCCCTTTTCATAGCCTCCATACTACCATCCTCTAAGCCTTGCTTATATCCTGCATCCTGAGCCGCCTGACGTATTGAATCCGCCTCTTCCTCAGCCTCAGCGATAATCTTTGCAGCCTTAACCATGGCATCATCCCTTACAGTTTTTGCCATATCCATAGCATCATCTAACAAAACCTTACTTGCCAAATCTTCCTTTGATGCGTCATCTAATTGTGGAATTTCATCCTCTGACGCTTCTTTTTCAACAACAGGTCTTATTATCTTTGTTTGCTCAATAATTCTGCTATTTACGTCTATAACAAAAGGCTCATTTGTTACTGTTTTTATTCCCTGAAAACCTGATTTAAATAAATTAGACAACTATCTCGTCACCTCCACCACGTGAAATGACAATCTCACCCGAATCTTCAAGTTTTCTAATAATATTAACAATCTTCTGCTGTGCATCTTCAACATCCTTAAGACGTACAGGTCCCATGAATTCCATATCCTCTTTTATCATAGTTGCAAGACGTGATGAAAGGTTATCAAAGATAACTCTCTGTACATCCTCATTTGCGTTCTTAAGCGCAATTGCAAGCTCATTGTTATCAACCTCACGAAGAACTGTCTGTATGGATCTATTATCAAGCACAAGAATATCTTCGAATACAAACATTTTTCTTCTGATCTCGTCTGCAAGCTCTGGATCTTCGATTTCCAGTGTCTCCATAATGTGTTTCTCTGTACTTCTATCAACAGAATTGAGGATGTTAACAATTGAATCAACACCACCAACAATTGTGTAATCCTGATTAACAAGGGATGCGAGCTTCTTCTCCAATACTTTTTCCACCTCTTTAATCACATCCGGACTTGTTCTATCCATCTGAGCAATTCTTCTAGCTACATCTGCCTGTTTTTCAGGAACAAGAGCACTTACAACTGCAGCTGCCTGTGACGCAGGCAAATAAGATAAAATAAGGGCAATCGTCTGCGGATGTTCTTCCTGAATAAAGTTAAGTAACTGACTGGCATCTGCTTTTCTGACAAATTCGAAAGGACGAACCTGCAAAGAAGCTGTAAGCTTACCAATAACAGCTCTGGCTCTATCTTCTCCAAGAGCCTTATCAAGAAGTTCTTTAGCGTATGCAATACCACCCTCAGCTATGTACTGCTGTGCAAGACATATCTCATAGAATTCATCCATAACAGAGTCCTTTATGTCTGGTGTAACACTTTTTGTATTGGCTATTTCCAAAGTTAATTGTTCTATTTCTTCATCTTTTAAATGCTTAAATATCTGTGATGATCTCTCTGGTCCAAGAGCGATAAGAAGGACCGCCGCCTTCTGTATACCAGATATATCACTTGTAGAATTATTAAATGCCATATCTTATCACTCCCAATCATCGTTAAGCCAGTTTCTAAGCAATGCAGCAACGGCTTCAGGGTTCTCATCAACAAACTTCTCTATCATAAGCTTTGATGCTGAGTTTTCACTAAACTCAATATCATCAAGTGTCTGATTTTCTTTAGTGGTTGCAAGAAGTGCTTCAACAGAAAGCTCTGGCTCAAGCTCAACCACTTCCTCAGGTTTCATGCTTCTAAATACAACAAAGAGTAAAAGTAAACCAATTATAACTGCTAAAACAATTGAAATTATACTCTTTACAGGTACTGACTCTTTTTCAGCTGGATAGAAAATAGGTACAACCCTCTCTACTACATATATATTAGCTTCCTTAATACCTGTTGCATTTGAAAGCATTGCTACCATATTCTCATCGTTTATTGTTTCTATAGCTTCCGCATTGGCAGCTTTGAATTCTTCGAAGGATATATCATCAAGTAAGCCCTGCTCCTTAAGTACAGACTCCTCATACACCTGATATTTTGTAAGGTACATAGCCATACTTGAATTTGCCATGTTAACCTCTCCAACAGGGGTAACTGTTGTTGTAGTGGTTGAACTTGTCATATAATCTTCTTTTAAAAGAGTGAGTGTTGACTCGCCATAAGCATCATCCAAAAGATCATAATCTGTTATTTCTTCACCATTTGCATCAGTTCCGACCACACCACCGGTTCCATCAATATTTTCAGCAACATAGTAATAATGTGTATTCAGAGGACCATGCTCATCATCCATATTTGTATAATATTTTATATCCTGAATATGCTGGTCAGATACATTTACATCTAAGTTTGCTGAAACCGAAACCTCATCGTAAGCACCAGAGTTAACCATAAGGTTCCACAGTTTACTATTGTAGTATTCTTCTACCTGTTGCTTGATAGCAACCACTGCATTTGAGGAATTGATGGTTGTTGTGCTTTCTGAAAACAAAAGATTTCCTTTGTTGTCAATAATTGTTATATTGTCAGTACTTTTGGCTCCAACACTGGTTTTTGCATATTCTGCAATAGTTAATGCACTTTCCTCTTTGAAATCATTATTAACTGTAATCATGATACTGACTGATGGTTCAGCTTGATTGTTGTATATTGAGCTTGTACTCTCTGGAATATTAATGGTTACAGATGCCTTCGTAATACCTTCAATATTTCTTATGTCCATTTCCATATCAGACTGCAAAGTAATCTTTGCCTTGAGTTTTTTCTCAGAATCTGTAGTATTAAATCCGTTGTCAAAAAGCCAATTATAATCTGTGTTATTTGAAATTGATGTTATACCATTTTCACCCAAAAGAAGTCTGGCTCTTGATAACTGATCCTCCGCAACTTCTATCGTAAGAGCATCATCTGATATCTTAATTTCATAACCATTTTCTTCAAGAAGGTTAGCCGCTTCAGCTGCCGAAGCAGTATCCTCATAAGTTGCAAGGGTTGTATACACTGTCCTATTAAGCAAGAAAATAAGAGCAATCAGTGTAATAAGAACCGCTGCTGCAATAGAAAAAAACAATGTTTTTTGTTTTGCTGTGTATTTGTTCCAAAATTCAACTATCTTACCAGGTAGTTGTTTGAACCATTCGCCCATAAGTGCCTCCGATTAATCGTAAATTAAATCTGCATATTCATAAGTTCCTTGTATGCAGATACCACTGCATTGGTAACTTTAACTGTGTACTGAAGAGAAATATTTGCTTTTTGTTGTGCCACAGCTAAGTCATGGATGCTGTCTGTATAACCGAGCGCAAAACTTATCTCAGCTTCCTCTGCGTTTTTTTGTAGAGCATCCGCCTCTTTGTACATATCAACCGCAGCACTAAGTATAGTATCAAAGGAAGCCATTCCTGTTCCCTTTGTTTCATTGTTTCCTTCAGTCTGCTTTGTATTGTATGTACTTTGAATTCCTGTCAATCCAGGAAAATCAACATCATATATACTTACTGGTGTCACCGACATAACTAATCACTCCTATTAACCAAATAACTCCAAACCCTTCATCGCCATACTCTTTGAAGCATTGAAGGATGTCACTGCCGCCTCATAAGATCTACTTGAACCAATGAGGTTTGTCATCTCTGTAACTGTATCTACATTAGGATATTCTACATACCCCTCTTCGTTAGCATCCGGATTATCAGGCTCATATACTAATCTAAGATCAGACTGATCCCTAACAATATTGGTAACCTTTACTCCATTAGGCTGATAATATGTCATATATCCATTTAAAATATTGTCAAAGGAAGTTGTATCCTTTTCTCTAAAAACAACCATCTTACGTCTATATGCTTCACCATTTTCTGTTCTAGTTGTACTAGCATTAGCAATATTTTCTGCAATTGTATCCATACGAAGCTGCTGAGCTGTCATGCCTGTAGCTGCAACGTTCATAGCTGAAAAAACTCCCATAATTATTCCTCCCGGCTGAATGCCTAACTAAATCTATGAATTACCAGTTAAAACGGATTTATATCTGGCAAACTCCTGATTCATCAAATCAACCAACGCCTGGTACTTAATTTGATTTTCAGCAAGATATGCCTCTTCTGTAGCAATATCTACATTGTTACCATCTAATCGATATGATAAATTAGCATTATCTGTGAATATCTGTGGATCAAGAACCGTTAAATCCTTATTTGTCTCCTTAACCCTATCATACAAGCTATCTGTTCCTCCTGCCAATTCAGCTTGCAACAAAGATTCAAAATTAATATCTTTTCTCTTATAGTTCGGGGTATCTACATTTGCTATGTTATTACTGATAAGCTCATTTCGTAAATTGGCAGCATCTGCAGCTTTATCTAAAATATTAACATAGTTGTATATATTGGATGTAATCATATAATTCCTCCTTTTTAAACACTAAAAGAACTCATGAGACACCTCACAAATCCTTTTGTCACAAATACATATAAAACCCCGAACATCCTTTTTCAGGAATATTTAGTTATGTATTTCAATATGTTACTTATTTTATCGTCAAATGCTGAGTAAAACTTTAACAAACATATCAAAACAAAAAAATTATCGTACAAACAGAATTCGACACTATTTGTACGATAATTATCCTACCATATTTTGTGGTCAATGGCAACAAAAACATTAAAATACCACAAAATATTTATTTATGTTGTTTTTTTATCACAGGTAAAGCCGCAACCCTCACCTGCGCATAACAGTTTATTACCCTTTTCTACCATATACATTCCGCACTCTGGACATTTCATATCAGATGGCTTAGACCAGGACATAAAATCACATTCAGGATTATTTATACACCCAAAATATCTTCTACCTTTCTTGGTCTTTCTCAAAACAATATCCTGTGCGCATTTTGGACATGGTACACCAACTTTCTCGTAATGAGGTTTTGTATTTCTACAATCTGGAAAACCTGGACAAGCAAGAAACTTTCCATGAGGACCATACTTTATAACCATCATTTTTCCACACAAATCACAGATTTCATCTGAAATCTCATCTTCGATTTTCACCTTTTCAAGCTCATTAGAAGCATTATCTATGGCATCAGCTAAATCCGGATAGAAATTTCGTATAACAACCTTCCAATCAATTTCTCCTTCTTCTATCTTATCAAGAAGCATTTCGATATTGGCAGTGAAGTTTGTATCTACAATAACAGAAAATGCTGTAGTCATAACCTTATTTACAGCCTCACCAATCTCTGTAACATATAAGTTTTTATTTTCTTTTACAACATATCGTCTATTTATAATAGTTGATATGGTAGGAGCATAAGTTGAAGGTCTACCAATACCAAGTTCTTCCATTGTTTTAACCAATAATGCTTCTGTATAGTGAGCTGGGGGTTGGGTAAAGTGTTGCTTTGACATCATATCATTCATAGCAAGAATACTACCCTGCTTAATATTACTCAGTTTACTCTTTTCTTCTTTTTCATCATCAGGATTATACACTGACAAAAATCCATCAAAGGCAACTTTAGATGAAGAGGCTCTGAATTTGTATTCCTTAGCCACTGCTGTAGCTGTTGTAACCTCATAAACAGCCGGTTTCATACGACTGGCAAGAAATCTGTTATAAATCAACTGATATAATCTGAACAGGTCTCTTGGAAGCAGGTCTTTTAGCTTCGCAGGTGTGAGCAAAACATTTGTTGGTCTGATAGCCTCATGAGCATCCTGTATTTTCTTTCCTGTTGAGGACACAGTTACATCACTGACATAATCCTTACCATAAGCATTAGCAATATATTCCTTTGCATTTTTATCCGCCTCATCAGATATTCTAATAGAATCTGTTCTAAGATAAGTGATTAGACCAACTGTGCCATATCCTTTTAAATCTACACCCTCATATAATTGCTGTGCCACTCTCATAGTTTTACTGGTAGCAAAATTTAACTTCTTACCAGCCTCCTGCTGAAGCGTACTTGTAGTAAAAGGAAGAGGTGATTTTTTTACTTTTTCAGATATTTTTATATTGTCAATCTCAAAAGAACAATCCTTAATATTTGCAACAATCTCATCTAATTCTGATTTTGCTATCTTGTCCTTTGAATAATGGAATACCACTGGTTTTAAACCTGCGGTTCCACCAAGTGATACATCTAAACTCCAATATTCCTCAGGTATAAAAGCATTAATCTCTTCTTCTCTATCACAAATAAGCTTAAGGGCAACAGATTGAACTCTTCCTGCACTTAGGCCTCTTTTAATCTTCTCCCAAAGCAATGGACTTATAGAATATCCAACTATTCTGTCTAAAACTCTTCTTGCTTGTTGGGCATCAACTAAATTCATATCTATTTTACGAGCTTCTTTTATAGAAGACTTAATGGCATTTTTTGTAATTTCATTAAATGTAATTCTTTTATATTTTTTATCTTCCAGCTTTAAAGCAACAGATAAATGATAAGATATAGCTTCTCCCTCACGGTCAGGGTCAGTAGCAAGGTATATTTTATCAGCTTTTTTTACAGCCTTTCTCAATTCAGCCAAAAGATCACCCTTACCTCTAATAGTAATGTATTTTGGCTCATAATCATTAGCAATATCCACACCCATAGTGCTTTTTGGCAAGTCTCTTACATGACCATTTGAAGCTAACACTTCATAATTCGTACCTAAGAACTTTTTGATTGTCTTTGCCTTGGCCGGTGACTCTACGATTACAAGGTTCTTTGCCATAAGTTTCTACTCCTTCTATAATATGTATATATTCTAATCATACCGTAACGATATAGTATCCCTTTAAAGGTTGCTTTATTATGCCTTTTTCTTCCATAGAAAATAAAACACTAATAGTTTTTGTTACGCCTAATCCTGTGAACTGAATAATATCATCAATATATTTAGGCTCTAAACTCAAACAACTATACACCATTTTTTCTATAGGTGCAAGAAAATTTTTATTTACCATATTTTCTTCCTCCTCAAACTCATCAACTTCGTTAATAGCATCAAAGCACATATCTTTATAGTTATCCTCACCCTTTAAATCCCATATAATATCTTCAGGATGTGTAACAAGATATGCACCACTTTTAATTAGATTATTTGTTCCCTCACTATTTTTATCTTTTAGTCTTCCTGGTACTGCATATACCTGTTTACCTTGTTCCAACGCACAATCAGCTGTAATCAAAGAACCACTTTTCTTTTGTGCTTCTACAACCAAAACTCCATCCGAAAGTCCACTTATTATTCGGTTTCTCATAGGAAATAAACCTGGTTTAGGCGAGACATCAAGACCATATTCCGAAATAACCGCCCCATTTTTTGATATTTCTTCATATAACTCTGTATTTTCCAAAGGATATGGCACATTAATACCACTACCTAAAACTGCAACTGTATAACCCCCAGCCTCCAAACTTGCCTTATGCGCCATGCTATCCACTCCTTTAGCCATTCCACTTATTATATTAATCCCGGCAAAGGAAAGCTCTCTACTAAAAAAACCTGTTATTTCTTTCCCATATATACTTAACTTTCTTGATCCTACTATAGCTATATTCATATTGTAGGAATTTATACCTTTGTTTAATCTACCCTTTACGTATAGTATGGTTGGAGGATTATATATATTACATAATTTTAGAGGATAATCCTTTTTTTCAAGATAAAGTACATTAATGTTTCTTTCTAAAAGACGTTGTTCCAATTCACTATATTTACTAGATTTTTTTGAATCTATCAAACGTTTTACCTGAATATCGCTTAAATGGTTTCTAAGTATTTTTTCACTAGCTTCATATATATTTTCAACAGATGAAAACTCTCTAAGAAGTCGTAATCTAGTTCCATTACCTATATCATCAATATTATTAAACCAAAGATATAATAATTCTTCCTTCATCAAAACACCTCCTTTGCACTATATTGGCCACTATTTCTATAAAATATAGCCTCCTCTATGTGTGTTTTTTCGATTTCTGTTTTACCTTCCAAATCTGCTATTGTTCTGGCAAGCTTTAATATTCTGTATGTTCCTCTTGCACTTAAATTCATTCTCTTAAATGCATTTTCCAATAAAGTTTCCACTTGGTAATCAAGAAAAATATATTTTTTCAATAAACTGCCATCCAGCTGGGAATTAAATTGTATCCCCTCCTCCTTATATCTACTCTTTTGAATATCTGCCGCCTTTTCAACCCTTTTACGAATACTCTTTGAATCCTCTCCTGATGAATAGTTAAATAATTCTTCGTATTTTATGGGTTTAACTTCCATATTAATATCAATTCTATCCAGCAAAGGTCCACTTATCCTACTCTGATATCTTCTGACTAATGATGGTGAACAGGTACATTTCTTCATATCTGGAAAATTGCCACAAGGACATGGATTCATGGCTGCAACAAGCATAAAATCTGCAGGAAATACATATGAAGCATTTACTCTAGATATGGTTATTTTCCTATCCTCCAAGGGTTGTCTCATAACCTCTAATACATTTTTATTAAACTCAGGGAGTTCATCTAGAAAAAGAACGCCATTATGGGCAAGACTTACTTCTCCTGGCTTTGGATTTGCACCGCCACCACAAAGAGCATGATTTGATATTGTATGATGAGGGGATCTGAAGGGGCGATTTCTAATTAGTGATGTGCTCTCTCCCAAAAGACCACTTATACTGTATATTTTTGTTACCTCTATGCTTTCCTCAAAAGAAAGAGTAGGCATTATACTTGGTAAACATTTTGCTAGCATAGATTTTCCTGCTCCTGCCGCCCCAGTCATTAAAACATTGTGGAAACCTGCCGCAGCAATCTCCATTCCTCTTTTTAACATTTCCTGACCTTTAATATCAGAAAAATCTGAATTGTATATGTTTTTTTCTGTATCTTCAAATTCCTTTTTATTGATTAAAACCTCTGGTTTTTTTATGCCTTGGATTATATCCATTGCATCCTCCAAGCTACAAACACCTATAACTTCCATATTTTTTACCAGAGACGCCTCATTTATATTGTTTTTGGGAACTATACATCGACTGATACCTTGATTATAACAATGATAAACCATAGGAAGAATTCCTGTCACTGGTTTTACCTCTCCATTTAAGCTTAATTCACCAATCACCAAGGTCTTTTCCATATCAAACACAGGCATAATCCCAAGGGATAGCAATATGGATACAGCAATAGGTAAATCAAAACCTGAACCATCTTTTCTCATATCAGCTGGGGATAAATTGATTGTTATGCGCTTAGGTGGCATATGATAACCAGAATTTTTGAGAGCAGTTCTAACTCGTTCGCCGGCTTCCTTTACAGAGGAGGACAGATAACCGACCATTGTAAATGATGGCAAACCGTCATTTACATCTGCTTCAACGCCAATAACTGTGCCGTCCACACCAAGGACGGCACTGCTAATAACTTTACTAAACATATATTTCGCTCCTATTCTACCTCTCCAAGGAGCAGACCATAACTAATTATTTTTTCTTTTGAACACTATAACCAAACTTGCCGATGTTTTCTCCTAAAGTATAATACTGTCCATGGGAATAAGCCACAAGATTGGCCTCATTAAGATTGAATCTTCCCGAACTATCCATATACTTTTCATCAGCTAAAACTGCAGTTACCTCCGCAATAAACATATCGTGAGTTCCCAGTTCTAACACCTGCTTAACCTTGCATTCTATACACACTGGACTCTCTTCTATAATTGGAACATTAACAGTTGAAGCTTTGCCCTTTGTAAGTTTCATAGCTTCAAATTTATCAATATCTTTTCCTGATTTAACGCCACAAAAATCCATAGCATAAGTTAAATCCTTTGTAACTAAATTGATGACAAACTCACCATTTTTCGTCAAAAGTTCATGGGAATATCTTGACTTTCTCACAGATATAGAAACCATGGCAGGATCTGAATTAATTGTTCCTGTCCAAGCTATTGTAATGATGTTATCTGCGCCCTTTCCATCACTTACCGTAACCATAACAGCTGGCACTGGATATAACATATTTCCAGCCTTCCACACTTCCTTTGCCATAATGTAATCTCCATTCTATTCAAGCATATTACGAATTTCCTGCATCTTATAATCCATCGCAGCACTCATATCAGCACACTTTTTTAGTTCCTGTGCGATAATCTCCGGGTGTTTTAAGTTATCCTTTTTGTATTTAAGTTTATGATCAAGGCTCGCCCAGAAATCCATAGCAATAGTTCTAAACTGCACCTCAACATTCATAATCTTTTTTTCGTTAGATAAGAAAATAGGTACTTCCACAATAAGATGTAAACTTCTATACCCATTTGGCTTTGGATTTCTAATATAATCCTTTGTGTTTATAACCTTGATATCATCCTGCTTAGCAAGCAATTCAGATAAGACATAAATATCCTCTGGAAAAGAACATATTACTCTTACACCTGCAATATCCGTCAGATTATTTTGAATATTATCAAGGGTAATATCTACACCTTTTTTCTTTAACTTTTCAACAATACTTACAGGTTTCTTAAGTCTACACTTAATAGACTCAAAAGGATTCCTCTTATGAACAAGGGCAAATTCCTGATTAAGTATCTTAAGTTTTGTTTCAATCTCCATAAGTGCACATTCATAACACATCATGAGATTTAAAAATGGTTGCATATTCTTCAAAACCTTATCCGGATTATCAGAATTAAGCAATACTTCCATACTTATATCTGCTTCTGTACTCATAGTAACCACCTCTTATAACTAATGTAACTTATAACCTATTTTTGTGACCCCATTGCATCATCTAATCTGATAATGTACATCAGACTAGTATTTAACCTGCTTTAGCATAAGTCCTTTCGCAGGAGCTATATACCCAAAGCTATGTCTATCTTTCTCATATAGTGCCTGTCTTATATCTTCTATAGTATCCTCGCCTAAGCCTACCCTGACAAATGCAGCTGTAATTTTCCTAACCATATGGTACAAAAAACCATCGCCGGTAAATTCCAAAGTAACTATACCATTTTCCTCAACTACATCAATCATGGAAATATGTCTTTCAGTAGATTTTTTGTTGTTCTTTACGTCTGAAAATGTAATAAAATCCTTTTTGCCAACAAAGACTTCTACAAGTTCTCTCATCTTGTCTAAATCAAGTTTTTTATCAATCCACCAAGCATATCTTCTCATAAAAACATCTGCTTTAGGATTGTTATCGATAGAATACCGGTATACCTTTTCTGTTGCATTTAGCCTGGAATGAAACTTTATTGGTACAATAGCTATATCCAAAACCCTGATATCTTCAGGTAAATACCTATTCATATACTCCATAACAGACTCCTGATCCATGTCAGTATTAAGTTTAAAATTTGCTACTTGTCCAAGAGCATGAACACCTGCATCTGTTCTTCCTGACCCAAATATTTCAACAGGTTCTTGACTGTCAGTCATAATACTTAGAACTGATGATAGTTTTGACTCTATAGTATTTACAGTGTTACCCTGGCGTTGCCATCCACTATATCTGGTTCCATCATATTGTAATGTTACCTTGTAATTGTTTATCATAACATACCTCTATATATTAACACTTGCACAAAAGTACATAGGCACCAACCAGCATAATTATAACAAATAAAAACTCTGCAAAGCCTGAAATAAAGTAAGAAATAAGCATTCCCACTGCAATAAACAGCATAGCATATCCCAAAAGAGCATTCATCCGCACACCTCATAAAAGGACTTGATACAGTATATGCGAATTATTTCACCTTAGAATTATTATATATTTTCTTCCTTTAACTCATCAATAGTTTTATTAATCTCTGCTTCTTCAGCCTCATCATTACCCTTGCCAACTAAAGTAGCCACCTTATCAATAACTTCAGGTACCATATCTAAAATCTTACTTACAGTATCTTCGTTTTTGACACTTACCATCTTCGTTCTTCCATCCTGGATAACAAGCACAGCTGAAGGGGACATTTTTCCACCCATGCCACCACCTGCAGAGTTAGTTTTTCCTGAAAAAGCACCTGCGCCTACTCCAAAATTGACATCAACAAGTGGTAAAATAATAGTATCTCCAATCTTTGTAGGCTCACCAACTACTGTCTTAGTAGTAAGCAGAGAATTCATTCCCTGAAACAAAGAACCTACTGTCTGATTAAAATCGTTTGCCATAATAAATAACCCTCCTCAATCTATTGTGTTATTTTAGTTGCCATTTTTATAGTTTTCCACACGTTTATATTAAGCACAATACGTGCAATATAACCTAATCTAATTTTACCCTTAAGATATAACTCACCTTCCATAACCTTGTTATAAAAGTCCGGTTCCCACTCAAGGTCCTTTTGGTATGAAAAAGGAATCATGCTTAAATATCCTATAGTACGGCCTGTTTTATATGGCTCATCCATACCAAAATGAATGTATCCCTTTACCTTTCTCGGAGCTATATGCTTCAATACACTGATAATATACTTTTTCAGATAAGCTCTGGTCTTTATGGTACATTTCATATCCCAAAACTGTTTAAATCTATTCACTGTTCGTCTAATTTTTGCAGTTTTTTTATAAAATGCTGATTCTAGATTGTCAGGTGTAAGCTTAGCCAGGAAATCTTTTATTTTAAGAAGCTTGTCCCACAGGGATTTAAGAAAAACCTTCAATCTTCCGAAGAACTTTTTTTCTTCTTTAGGTAAAGTATCTTCTTCATTATTCCACAAATCAAACTCCTCATTCACAGATGTAAAATCATTATCCGAATAATCCATTTTTGTATCTGTTGATATATTCTCATTTGATAGAGAATTATCTATAGAATGCACATCCTCTGACGTTTTTTTTCTTTTATTCTTTTGTTGTTTTGTTTTTTTTGATTTATTCTCTTTTTGTTCCGAACTATCTTTTAATTTAAAAGGAATACCCAATATACGTATTTTGTTGGTTAACTCCTTTGTTTCCTGATCAAAAAATATTTTTATAGACACAATCAGAAAACTAACTTTAGCTTTTACTTTTGCATTGCCATAGTATTCTGCATCAATAGTGTACTTTAAAGGCATAGCAAGGACAAGGATCAACAAAAGCAAAGCAAGTCCCAGCACACCCAGCAATACCCATAATAAAATTTTAAGTATAAGCAACAATACTTGTAGCATAACTCACCTTACATCCCTAAATATTTTCTCACATCAAAATCTACATTAGCATCGTACATACCCTGTACTATCTCTGTAACTATCTCGTTTGCTCCTGCTCTGTCTTTAGATATACCAATTATAAAAATACTGTCATCCATTGTCTTATAGAATGGCTGAAGAAGCTGGTTGTAATCATAAATTTCTAATATACCATCCTTAAATAATGGCAACGTAACTAGCCAAAGACCTGGAATAATTTTTCCATTCTTCATCTTTTTAAGGGTCTTATCCAGTTTTTTTTCGCTGATTCCGTATGTATATACACCATCTAGAAGCTGCATAAAAGTCACCAGTTACCTTCCAAAATTAATCTTCCTCTATAAGTTCACATATAAGCTTATTACATGCTGTAAGCTCACTGTCATCCTTGCAATTACCCAAAACATAGTCAAAATAATTCTTAATTTCCTGCTGTGAATTAAGGAATATAGGCATAGCCGCAAGTATCTTACACATAATGCTTCTAATCACAGCCCTATCTTTGCCTTCGAAAAGAGTAGCAAATTCATCTGTAATTTTATCACGAAGTCGCATAATGTAGTCATTATCTGCAATAGCGACCTGCTGTCCATTTTTATCCTTATCCAAATCAATAAATAAACTTGTGGATAAAAGCTTATTAGCCAAGGCCATATCTTTATATAGTCCTTCAAGATTAAGTGACTTGATAATATCATAGTTGGTGGCCAGGATGTCATCATATACGGCATCAAGCACAATAATATTTTCGTAAACATCCTCTTGTACGCCTTCAATTGCCAAAAACTGTGGCATCATATCCTCAGCAACAGTATCCATATCATCATTGAAAGAACAAGCTGTAAGAATCTCTATTGCAGCCGTAAATCCTCTATGTTGAAGATTTAGGTCATATCCCTTGTCCACAGTCAAAAGAATAGTATATACGTCATTAACAATTTCCTGGAAAAGCATGTATGCTGATACCTCTTCGTTAATCTTAAGAGCTGCCGCAGATAACTTTTCACATAAATCATCAAAAGTGTCTAAAGACATTTCTTTGTAATTTGCAGATTCAAGTTCAACATATACCTTGTATAAATCAGGATACTCTGTCTCAAATCCCTCCGGTTTAGTAATTAAAACCGCTGTTCTAAGCATATCTGCAAATTCATTTACTGAGGTAACCTCACCGCCCTTATAAATAGATAAGGTGTTAGTAACCACATCATAGAACTTATTTTTTGTCATACGGACAGGGAGCTGAGCCATAAGAAGCTGTAGCTTACTGTTTACAACCACAGTGTCATTTTCAGAAAAAACATACTGGAACATTTTTGCTGATAACTGTTCTACATTAACTTCTTCTACTGTGTCTTTAACTCTTGCTTCAATGCGGTTCAATATATATTCATATAGCTCATAACCATCCGCATAGGCTGTTAAGTTCTTCATTTTGTACTCAACCTTGTCTCTGACATTACGAATCGACTGAAGGCTTGCAGTATCTACTTTTTTTCTATCAATAATATGATATTTTACAAGATTTGAAATGGTCTGAAACAAAGTAACCAAATCAGGCATAGAATCACCTTGCTCAGCGATAACTTCCTTAATTGTATAATAGTTCATACACATCTTTACTGTGGCATAATAGTTATACTGTCCACAAAGTAAGTCAATATATAATGGTAAATCATTTTCTAAATCTTTCTTTCTGGTAATATCTGTCACCAGCTTTTTGCACTTGCTTCTCATAGTTAGTCTCCTGTAGTAATTATTTTACGTGCTCGTGTGTAAATAAATGCTCATTACAATACTCATAGTTACCGTTACACTTTGAACAAAATCTAAACTCGAGCTCCTCCCCATCCTTTTCGCTTCTGCCACAGATAGCACACTTATGTCTGGTGATATTGCTTTGGGAAGAATATTTTTCTTCCTGTTGTCTAACCTTCTGCTTAAACTCTTTTCTTCGTTTTATCTGAGCTGTAGTAGCATTGAATCGTCGATAAGCTCGATATTTCTTCAAGATATTGTAGAAAAGAATAAAATTTCCTACAACGGCAATTATAATCACTCTCATAACCCAGTCATCATATTTGATAAAGTAATAAGCCATGACTAAAAGATCTGCATAAGCAACCCAGGTCGCCTTAATTGGCAGGAAAAACATAAATAGCATCATGGCATCAGCAAAAACTAAAGCAAAGCCTAAGAAAACACTTATGCTAAGGAAATATGTCGGACCAAGGTTTGACATAGCTGCCAGAACCTCCTCACCATATACATCCACACCATAAGATTTAGAAATATCATACAACCCGTTATACATTTCTGCATTCTGAAGATAAGTCACAAGGCCTGCAACAAACTGGAATATAGTGATGCTTATAACTGTTCCGAAAATATATACATTGTATAAGAATGTACCAACACTTCTCTCAACACTATTACCTATGCTTGCATATATAAATAGCATAAGTATAGTAAATCCACCTATTTCACCAGGCATAGTAAATATCCAGGTAAATATACGCCAGTACTGATGTCCACCAAAGGTGTAAACATAATCAAACACAAGCATCTCATACACCTGGGGAAATGCCAGCCATAAAAAATATCCAATGGCAAAGCATATAACAATCTTCAAAGATAAATTGTTTATAGAATACTTGCCAAACTTCTTTTCAATCTTGTACAAAAAATTCACGTCAAAACCTCTTTTACTATATATTTGTTGAAGCATCATACCCAATTTAGGATATGATACCTCAACATACACAACCATTTTATATTATATATTATATAGGTGTAAAAAACAACTGAAATATGGCATATGAAATGTTATGTTTTTGTGTCCTTACTTCTTAGGTGGAATCCGCAAAATAGTCCCAACAGCCAGTCTTGTATTATATAATTCCCTATTGAATTCCATAAGATTTTCTATATCCGTATTCATATTTTTTATAACCTTTCCAAGTGTATCACCTGGTTTAGTAGAATAATATCTTCTTTCCTCTTCTTGATATATATCTGTTGGAATACATATTTCCTCTCCAATTTGAAGATTATAAACATTCACATATGGATTTTCCTTCATAATATCTATCAATCTGACTCCATAAAGCTTAGATAGCTTATACAAAGTATCTCCAGCAACTATGCGGTGAACAACACCTTTACACTTATTTTCCATATTTTTCCCCTTTTTCATTATAGTATGCAAGATTTACAAAAATGTGGTAAAAATTTCAAATGATTTTATGTTGTATTTTGTCGATTAATCAATTATAATTACATCTGTATGTTTAGACGCATTTATAATAGGTAAGGAGGCGTGACTAGAAAAAGTCACATATGTTATGAAAAGATTAGGTATTGATATTGGTTCCACTACTGTCAAAGTGGCAATCATAGACGAAGAACACAAAATTCTGTTTTCAGAGTACAAAAGACATTTTGCAAACATTAAGGAAACTTTAAAGGAGCTTGTTGACAATGCATCAAAAGAGCTTGGCAATGTAAATGTTGCTCCAACTATAACCGGATCTGGCGGTCTCGCACTTGCCCAGGTTATTGGTATTCCTTTTGAGCAGGAGGTAGTCTGCGTTTCTGAGGCATTACAGGACTATGCACCTCACACTGACGTAGCTATAGAGCTTGGTGGTGAGGATGCTAAGATTATATATTTTACAAATGGTGTTGAACAGCGTATGAACGGCGTTTGTGCTGGTGGTACAGGTTCATTTATTGACCAGATGGCATCTCTTCTTCAGACAGATGCATCAGGTCTAAATGAGTACGCAAAAAAATACGACACTATATATCCTATTGCTGCTCGTTGTGGAGTTTTTGCTAAGACTGATATTCAGCCTCTCATCAACGAGGGTGCTACAAAGCCTAACCTTGCTGCGTCTATTTTCCAAGCTGTTGTTAACCAGACTATAAGCGGTCTTGCCTGTGGAAAACCAATCAAAGGAAATGTTGCTTTTCTCGGTGGTCCACTCCACTTCCTTGACCAGCTTAAGGAGTCTTTTATTAGAACTTTAAACCTTACTGATGAGCATATAATTGCACCTTCACACTCACACCTTTTTGCAGCTGTCGGTGCCGCACTTCAGGCAAAGGAAGAAGTGACATTTGATTTAAATGATATCAGCAACAAACTTACTACTGATTTGAAGATATCTGTTGAAGTAGACAGACTTGACCCACTTTTCGCAAACGAAAAGGAATATGCAAAGTTTATCGAAAAACAGGCAAAATACAAGGTATTAAGAAGTGACCTTTCTACATACAAGGGCAAATGTTTCCTTGGAGTTGATGCCGGTTCTACTACAACTAAGGTTGCCTTAGTTGCTGAGGACGGTTCATTACTCTACGATTTCTATAGTAGCAACAATGGTAGTCCACTTAAGACAACTATGCGTGCATTAAAAGAAATCTATTCCATTCTCCCTGCAGATGTAAAGATTGTAGCAGGATGCTCTACCGGATATGGTGAAGCACTTATCAAGTCTGCTCTTATGTTAGAGTATGGTGAGGTTGAAACCATTGCCCACTACACTGCTGCTGCATTCTTCAATCCTGATGTTGACTGTATCTTAGACATTGGTGGTCAGGACATGAAGTGTATTAAGATTAAGAATGAGGTTGTTGACAATGTTATGCTCAACGAGGCTTGTTCCTCAGGCTGTGGTTCATTTATTGAAACCTTTGCCAAATCACTTAATTATGAGATTAAAGACTTCGCTAAGATAGCTCTTTTTGCGGAGAATCCTATAGATCTTGGTTCAAGATGTACGGTATTTATGAATTCAAAGGTTAAGCAGGCTCAGAAAGAAGGTGCTTCTGTTGCTGATATTTCAGCAGGTCTTGCTTATTCTGTAATAAAGAATGCCCTTTTAAAGGTAATAAAGCTTACAGATCCTAAGTCACTTGGAGAAAATATTGTTGTTCAGGGTGGTACCTTCTACAATGACGCTGTACTTAGAAGCTTTGAGCTTATTTCCGGTCGTGAGGCAATAAGACCTGACATTGCCGGCATAATGGGTGCTTTTGGTGCTGCTCTCATCGCTAGAGATAGATACGAGGAAGGCCACGAGACAACTATGTTAGACAAGGAAGCTCTTGAGGCTCTCACTTACGAAACTCGTATGGCAAGATGCAAGGGCTGTACAAACAGCTGTCTTCTCACTATCAACAAATTCTCAGGTGGCAGACAGTTTATTTCTGGTAACCGTTGCGAGCAGGGTCTTGGACTTAAGAAGAACAAGAACAATGTTCCAAACCTTTTCCAGTACAAATTTGATAGATTATTTAACTACGAGCCACTTTCTGAGGCGGAAGCTACTCGTGGTGTTATGGGTGTGCCTAGAGTTCTAAATATGTACGAGAACTATCCTTTCTGGTTCACTTTCTTAACAAAGTTAAAATATAGAGTTATTATTTCACCAAAGTCATCAAGAGATATTTATACCCTTGGTATTGAGTCTATTCCTAGTGAGTCTGAGTGTTATCCAGCAAAGATTTCACATGGACATGTTATGTGGCTCTTAAAGCAGAACATCAAGAGTATATTCTATCCTTGTATACCTTATGAGGTAAATGAAACTCCAGATGCTAATAACCACTATAACTGTCCTATTGTTACTTCCTACGCGGAAAATATCAAGAACAATATGGAAGAGATATGTGCACCTGATATAACATATATAAGACCGTTCCTTGCCCTTGATAACAGAGATGCCTTAAAGGAAAGACTTTTACGTGAGTTTTCAAAATATACAGATGTTACTAAGGAAGAAATTTCTGAAGCTGTTGACGCAGCTTATGCTGAAGCGGATGCTGTAAAAGCGGATATTCAGGCAAAAGGCGAGGAAACTATCAAATATCTTGAAGAAAAGGATGGTCTTGGTATTGTTCTTGCAGGACGTCCTTACCACCTTGACCCAGAAATCAACCACGGTCTTCCAGAGCTTATCAATTCCTTTGACATTGCTGTACTTACAGAGGATTCAATCTCCCATTTATCTGAAGTTGAGCGTCCTCTTATCGTGTCTGACCAGTGGATGTATCACTCAAGACTTTACAAAGCAGCTAACTATGTTAAAGGTAGCAAGAACTTAGAACTCATTCAGCTCAACTCCTTTGGTTGTGGACTTGATGCTGTTACAACAGACTGTGTAAATGATATTCTTACTAACTCAGGTAAGATATATACTGTACTTAAAATTGATGAGGTAAGTAACCTTGGTGCTGCAAGAATACGTATACGTTCGCTTATCAGTGCTGTAAATGTACGTCGCAAGCAGAATTTTACTCCTTGCCCTGTTTCAAGTGCTATTAAACGAGTTGAATTCACTGAGGAAATGAGATCTGACAACTATACAGTTCTCATTCCACAGATGTCACCTATACATTTTAATATTTTAGAACCAGCCCTTAAGCATATGGGAATCAATCCAGTTATGCTTCCTGATGCTAACAAAGACGTGGTTGATACAGGTCTTAAGTACGTTAATAATGATGCCTGCTATCCATCTCTTATAGTAGTAGGTCAGATGATGTATGCCATTACTTCTGGAAAATACGACACTAACAAGCTTGCTGTTGTCATGACCCAGACTGGTGGAGGTTGCCGTGCATCAAGCTATGTTGGATTTATTAGACGTGCCCTTGCTAAGGCAGGTTATGGACATATTCCTGTTATCGCTATAAGTGTACAGGGCTTTGAGAAAAACTCTGGATTTAAGTTCAATCTTAAAACAGCTAAATGTGCTATGCAGGCACTTATATATGGCGATTTATTTATGAGAGTTTTATACAAAACCAGACCTTACGAAAAGGTTCCTGGTTCAGCTAACAAGCTTCACAAAAAATGGGAACACAGATGTATTAGAAGTATTCAAGACGGTGGAAAACACTTTAAGCAAATTGTTAACGGTATAGTAAGAGACTTCGATAATCTTCCTCTTAACGAGGACGTAGTTAAGCCAAGAGTTGGTATTGTAGGTGAGATTTTAGTTAAATTCCTCCCTTCAGCCAACAACCACCTTGTTGAATTACTTGAAGCTGAGGGTGCTGAGGCTGTTATGCCAGACTTACTGGACTTCTTTATGTACAGCTTCTACAACAATAACTATAAGCATGAATTCTTAGGTCGCCCAAAGAAATCTGCTCGTAACGCAAACCTTGGTATATGGGTTCTTGAGCAGCTTAGAAAGCCTATGAGAAAGGCTCTTGAAAATAGTAAACGTTTTGAGCCACCAGTACATATCTCCCACCTTGCAGAGTATGCAAAGCCTATTGTTTCTATAGGTAACCAGACTGGTGAAGGTTGGTTCTTAACCGGTGAAATGGTTGAGCTTATTAAGAGTGGCGCTCCTAATATTGTATGCTGTCAGCCATTTGCATGTCTTCCTAACCACATTATCGGAAAGGGAGTTATAAAGGAGCTTCGTAAGGTATATCCTAACTCAAACATCGTAGCCATCGACTACGACCCAGGTGCTTCCGAAGTAAACCAGGTTAACCGTATCAAGCTCATGCTTGCCACCGCAAGAAAAAATATGCGTGAGCAATAAGCCATGCAATAAAACAAAAACGACTATGTATGTAAGTTTACTTACAAATACATAGTCGCTTTTTTGTTTTATTATACGGCGCATGCCGTGACACTGAGCGATGCGAAGCATTGCGATGTGGCAGCATGGCGTTTGGATGTGATACGGCGCATGCCGTGACACT
>SVED01000109.1 GCA_015057515.1 Lachnospiraceae bacterium | reverse complement strand
CCAAGAGATGGTGTTAAGATTTTAGGAAATGGAGAGTTAACTAAGAAGCTTACTGTTAAGGTTAATGCTTGCAGTAAGGCAGCTGCTGAGAAGATAGAAGCTCTTGGCGGAAAAGTAGAGGTGATGTAATATGTTCAAAACCGTACGTGATGCTTTTAAAGTAAAAGAGATAAGAAACGGTTTACTGTTTACATTCTTTATATTAGTAGTTATTAGACTTGGTTCGCTTATACCTGTTCCGGGACTTGACACTGAAGCGATTTCAGTTTTCTTTAATAGCAAAATCGATTCAAATAGTTTTCTGAATGCAATTTCTGGTGGTTCATTCTCCCAGATGACATTATTTGCATTAGGTGTAACACCATATATCACATCATCCATTATTATGCAGCTTCTCACAATTGCAATTCCATTTTTAGAGGAGATGCAGAAGGATGGTGAAGATGGACGTAAAAAGATAAACAAAATAACTAGATACGTAACAATTCTCCTCGCTGTAATAGAGAGTATTGGTCTTTCTGTTGGTTTTGACAGAGGTGGTTACATGACAATTACTGGACCTTTAGGATATCTCTTAGTAATTGTTACCCTTACAGCTGGTAGTACATTTGTTATGTGGTTAGGTGAGAAGGTTAGTGAATACGGCGTAGGTAATGGTATATCAATCATACTTCTTATCAATATCGTATCAAGAATTCCTTCAGACTTCTACAATTTATATCAGATGTTTATGAAGGGTCAGGATATGGTAAAGATGATAATTGCCGGTGCGATTATTGTTACTGTAGTTGTTGTTACTGTAGTTTTGGTTGTTCTTCTTCAGGATTCTGAGAGAAGAATTCCAGTTCAGTATGCTCAGAGAGTACAGGGAAGAAGAGTTGTTGGCGGTTCATCAAGCCATATACCTCTTAAGGTTAACACAGCAGGTGTTATCCCAATTATCTTTGCCTCATCTATCTTGTCAGTACCAAGTATTATAGTAAACCTTTTCAATGTGAATGTATCTGGAACATGGGAAAAGATTATGAGAGGTATGAACCAGAATTATTGGTTTAATCCTTCATATCCACTTGCAAGTATTGGATTAATAGTTTACATCCTTTTAGTAATATTCTTTGCCTATTTCTATACATCAGTTACTTTCAATCCAATGGAGGTAGCAAACAATATGAAGAGAAGTGGTGGATTTATCCCTGGTATAAGACCTGGAAAGCCAACACAGGATTATCTCAACAAGATTCTTAACTACGTTGTATTTATCGGTGTAGTAGGACTTATAATAGTTGCAGTAATTCCATTATTCTTCAATGGTGTATTTGGAGCACAGGTATCATTCGGTGGAACATCACTTATCATTGTTGTGGGTGTTGTAATTGAAACAATTAAGCAGATAGAATCAAAGATGATAGTTAGAAACTACTCTGGATTCTTAAATGACTAGTATTATACAGGGATTGGGAGTGTATCCGTTTGGGTACATTCCTATTCCTAGTTATAAGGAATATATCGAAAGCATTTCTTAGTAATTAAGATTTATATAGAGTTTGTAATTATGATAATTATAAAATAAGGAGGACATGTAATATGAAGATTATTATGTTAGGTGCACCTGGTGCAGGTAAGGGAACACAGGCAAAGATGCTTGCAGCAAAGTATGATATTCCACATATCTCAACTGGAGATATTTTTAGAGCAAATATTAAAAATGGAACAGAGCTCGGTGCTAAGGCTAAAGAGTATATGGATAAGGGTCTTCTCGTACCAGATGAGTTGGTAGTAGATCTTATTATGGATAGATTTAAGGCAGATGACTGTAAGAATGGTTATATCCTTGATGGATTCCCAAGAACAATTCCACAGGCAGAGGCTCTTGATAAGGCACTTACAGCTGTTGGTGAGAGTATTGATTACGCAATCAATGTTGAAGTACCAGATGAGAATATCGTAAACAGAATGTCAGGAAGAAGAGCATGTGTAGGCTGTGGAGCAACATATCATATTAAGTATAGCCCAACTAAGGTAGAGGGCAAGTGTGATACTTGTGGAGCTGATCTTATTATAAGAGATGATGATAAGCCAGAGACAGTATTAAACAGACTTAGTGTGTATCATGAGCAGACTCAGCCACTTATCGATTACTACAGTGGTAAGGGTGTTATGAGAGAGGTTGACGGAACAGTTGACATGCAGGTTGTATTTGATTCAATCGTTGCTATCTTAGGAGAGTAATAAAATGGCAATTATAATTAAGTCTCAAAGGGAAATTGAATTAATGAAGGAGGCAGGTCGAATACTTGCCATAACCCACGAAGAGATGAAAAAAGCCATTAAGCCTGGCATATCTACATATGATATAGATAAGCTTGGTGAAGAGGTAATTAGAAGTTACGGTTGTATACCGTCATTTCTTAACTACAATGGATTTCCTGCTTCGGTATGTGTGTCTGTTAATGATGAGGTTATACATGGTATTCCTTCCAAAGAAAGAATTATCATGGAGGGAGATATCGTTAGCCTTGATTGTGGAGTTATATACAAGGGATATCATTCAGACTCAGCTAGAACCTATGGCGTAGGGCAGATATCAAATAAGGCCCAGGAGCTTATAGATGTGACTAAACAAAGTTTCTTTGAAGCCCTTAAGGTGTGTAGAGAGGGCAATCACATAAGAGATATAGGTGAAGCAGTTTATAATTATATTGCTGCCAGAGGTTTTTCGGCAGTAGAGGATTTTGTAGGACATGGCGTTGGAGCTGCATTGCACGAAGGTCCGGAGGTGCCAAATTTCCCACGTAAGGGAAAGGGACCAAAGCTTAGAGCTGGTATGACAATTGCTATTGAACCTATGATAAATGTTGGAACTCATGAGGTACTCTGGATGGATGATGACTGGACCATCGTTACCGCTGACGGAGAGCTTTCAGCTCACTATGAGAACACAGTTCTTATAACAGAGGGTGACCCGGTAGTATTATCCAAAGCAGATGGAATTGATTTGTAATTAAGAGGAGGGTATATATATGCCAAAGGCTGATGAGATAGAGATGGAAGGAGTTGTGTTAGAGAAACTTCCTAACGCAATGTTTCAGGTTGAACTTGAGAATGGTATGCAGGTGTTAGCTCACATAAGTGGAAAGCTTAGAATGAACTACATCAAAATACTTCCAGGTGATAAAGTAACTGTGGTATTATCTCCATATGATTTAACTAAGGGAAGAATCACTTGGAGAGCAAAATAAAAAAAGGCTTGCATTATACAAAGATTGATGATAGAATATCAATTTGTAGCGGACTTTTTTGAAAGGAGTGCATTTTAATGAAGGTTAGAGCATCAGTTAAACCAATTTGCGATAAGTGCAAAGTCATTAAAAGAAAAGGCAGTATTCGTGTAATCTGCGAGAATCCAAAGCACAAACAGCGTCAGGGTTAAATCTATCCATATATGATAGGTCATCGTTAAACATTAGGTTTTTCGATCTGACAGGACATGTTAGAACAAGGTATTTAAGATGATAGCCCATCTATAACTATGCCTTGTATTTGTGCACGTAATAATATTCCAATATTGCGTTACTAACACAAAGCGGCTGTAGCACATAAGTGCTAAAATTTATTATTATTTGTAGTAGGTTTTTGTCAGGGATGGTATGCATTTCACCTCTTATTACATAAGAGATACCAAATGGACAAGGACAAAGTAGATTTTTTACGGAGGTATATTTAAATGGCTCGTATTTCAGGTGTTGATTTACCAAGAGAGAAGCGTGTCGAGGTTGGACTTACTTATATCTATGGTATTGGTAAGACTTCAGCAGCAAGAATTCTTAAAGAAGCAAAAGTAGATCCTGATACAAGAGTACGTGATTTAACTGACGACGAAGTAAAGA
>SVED01000108.1 GCA_015057515.1 Lachnospiraceae bacterium | reverse complement strand
CATTCCCTCAAGCCGGCCTGGGGTACCACTTTGTGCTCTAGTAATATTTACAAGCTCAGTCTCATATATAGCACCATCTGATATAGTAAAAACAGAGCCTGTATCATTATCATTTATACTATGCCCCAGTGCTCCAAAACCCTCTTCATCTATAAATGTGAGAGTTCCAATACCAGATATATCATCCTTTACCCAAAGACCTAGCATGTAATTTCCATCACTGGACTTTTCAGGCACTACAGTCACATATATCTCTTTATTATCCCTAGTTATCCTTATATCCAGGGGCGCTCCTTCAGAGGAATTTATCTTTTCAATGAGACTTTTTTTATCTTCTACCGCTTCCCCATTTATCTGGGTTATATAGTCACCTGGCAAAAACTTCCCCTTTGAAGGATATACATTTTTACCATTTGGCAAAGAAAAACTTGTTGTGTCTATTACCATTACACCCTTTGTTTTCACATATATACCAATAGGCTCTCCGGAGGGAATAACCATGTTATCCCCAGGGGACAAAAGTTCGTCCGACATAACCTGCGATGACAGTGTCTCAAATTGCTTTGACTGTTGATTAGTATTTGCATTTATATAACTATCATCAAAACATAATATAGAAAAACATAAAATAGCCACACCGGAAAGAAATCCATTATATATCTGCCTTATCACCTAATCACCTCCTTTATAAATGCCCTATTGCAATAAAAAAAGAGTACATTAGTAAGATGAATTTTTCATCAAACTAATATACTCTTAGTATCTTAAATATCTATTCTTATAATCAGTATATTTTTGTTCTATCTGCCAATCCTTTCATTTCTCTCGCAGAAAATAATGTAGCTTGTGTTATCTCTGCACCACCTAAAAGTCTAGCTATTTCATCAACCTCTTCTGCCTGCTTAAGCTTCCTTATACTGGTTATTGTTTTATTATTTTCCACATTTTTTTCGATAAGGTAGTGATAGTCTGCCATGGCTGCAATCTGAGGCAAATGAGTAATGCAAATAACCTGATGACTACCTGCAATAACTGACATCTTCTCTGCCACCTTTTGAGCTGTTCTTCCGCTGATACCTACATCAATTTCATCAAAAACAAGTGTTGGTGTGTCATCAGCATAGGCAAGACAAGACTTAATAGCAAGCATCACTCTAGAAAGCTCACCACCCGATGCCACCTCATAAAGAGGTTTTGCCACTTCTCCCACATTGGTGGATATTACAAAGTATGCACTATCATTACCTGTAGCGGAAAAGCTGTCTGTTTTTTCAAAATTCATATAGAACTCTACGGAAGTAAAATTCAAGTCCTGTAATGACTCTTTTATAAGGGAAGTAAGTTGCTTTGCCTGATCTTTTCTGACTGCTGTCAACTCATCGGAAGCCTTAATCAACCTACTCTCAACTTCCTTAAATTTGTCTAAAAGTCCATTAATATACTCATCATAATCTAAAAGCTTATTATATTCTTCTTCACAGGAAGCAAGATTATTCATAATGTCAGAAATTGTCCTTCCGTACTTTGCTTTTAGACTGTTAATTATATTGAGTCTATCCTCTACGGACTTAAACTGTCCGCCATCAAACTCCATACTCTTTGTGTAACAGGAAAGTTCTCTATTAAAATCATTCAACATACTGTCTATATCCTGCAAAATTGTATGTAAATCAGATAAATCCTCATCCAACTCCACTAATCTCTGAAGCTTTTGTAAAGCATAACCAACCTGTTCTGCCGCTGAGCCGTTATTGCCATAACCTGTTGCCCTATATATATCATCTGCAAGAGATAATATCTCCTTTGAGTTAGATATCTTCTTGTATGTAGCTTCTAGCTCCTCATCTTCCCCTAAGGTAAGACCTGCTGCCTTTATCTCATCAATTCGATATTTAAGATAATCAAGTTGACGATTTTTCTCCTCCTCATCCATATCATTATCTCTAATATCTTTTGCAATATCTATATACTCTTTGTATATCTTGGCAACCTTTTCCTTTTTTTCCTCAATGGCCTTACCACCAAATCTATCCAATATCTCAAGGTGCTTTGATGCTTTGAGCAAGGTTTGTTGCTCATGCTGCGCATGTAGATCAATAAGCACTGCTGCCACTTCTTTTAGCTTTGCAGTGGTAACTGTGCTGTCGTTTATTCTGTTGATACATCTTCCACTTGGACTAAGTCGTCTGGATATTAGAAGCTCGCCATCCTCTCCGCCATCTACCTCAAGGTCTAAAAGCTTATCCCTAATAGACTGATTATCAATGGAAAACATCAATTCTATAAGTCCATCTGATTCTTCGTCTCTAAGAAGTTCCTTTGAAAAACGCCCGCCTAGACATATACCTAAGGATCCTATAATAATTGACTTACCTGCACCTGTTTCGCCTGTAAGAATATTGAGCTTGTCCTCAAAGCCTATATCTAAATCATCAATAAGGGCTATATTTTTAATATGCATATTTAGCAACATTTTTTATCTCTCCAATAATCTTATCTGAAAGACCACTATCTCTGATGGCAAGAAAAACTGTGTCGTCTCCGGCTATACATCCCATAACCCCTTCTATATCCTGGTTATCTATGGCTGCGCCCACTGCCATGGCCATACCTGATACAGTTTTGACTACTATTATGTTATCTGCAGATTCTATAGTTCGTATCCAACTTCCCATAACCTGCTTGTAGGATTCTTTGTGCCCTGTATCAAAAGACGAACCCACAACGTACTTGTGCTTATTGCCATTGTAAGAAATCTTGGTCACACCTAGTTCTCTTATATCTCTAGAAACTGTTGCCTGGGTAATGTTAAAGCCTTCTTCTCTTAACATCAGTAGCAACTCATCCTGGGTTTCGATATTATTTTCTGAAATAATTCTTATAATCGCAGCTTTTCTTTCTCTCTTCAAAAGATCATCCTCCTATTTTATCTCGGAGTACAGTATAAAAATTCACATCCTGTAGCTTAATCAGATTAACCTCTCTGGTTGATACCTTTGCGCTAACAGTATCTCCAGCAGAAAGGCCCATGTTATTGCCACCATCAAATGAGACAATAGCCTCAGTATCCTGAGTTTTTCTTTTCTTTACAATCTCGACCTTAATTATATCAGTGCTGTCAAACACCACACTCTTAGCTGTAAGTGAATGTGGGGAAATCGGTGTGACAACAATGGCTCTTGACTTTGGACTAACTATAGGTCCACCGGCCGATAGGTTATATCCTGTTGATCCCGTTGGTGTTGCAACAATAACTCCATCAGCTTCATAGGTGTCAAGAAGCTGGTCATTTACATATATGTTAAGACCAATAATACGGGAAAATCCCGCTCTGGTAATAACAACATCATTTAGGGAGTGATACACCTTATCTTTGACACTACCCTCTATCATCATACGTTTCTCAATATAAAAATCGTCTGCAATAAGCCGGTCTATGGCTGTATATACATTGGACTCCTCAATTTCAGTTAAAAACCCCATAGTTCCTAAGTTAATACCTAGTATAGGAATGGCATAATCCTCAATAGTGTGAGCTGCTCTAAGCATAGTACCATCTCCACCTAAAACAATAACAGCCTGAACTCCACGAAGAAGCTCCTCTTTTATATGTACACCATCACCGGCTCTATCTGCGTCACTTACTATAACTGCTTTTGCACCCTTTGATGACAAATACTCTAATATGTTATTACTAAGTGCCAAATCAATATCTTTGTTATCGTTGGCAAAAATGAGAAAACTATTCATATTACACTTCCTTATCCAAAGTTACGTGAGAAGCCTCTACAACAGCAGCTATATCTATGCTTTTCTGTGACGAAACCTCATTATATTCATGCACATCCTTAGTCAAATATAGTAGATATTCTATATTACCCTCAGGTCCCTTTACCGGTGAAAAATCTAATCTCAATGG
>SVED01000031.1 GCA_015057515.1 Lachnospiraceae bacterium | reverse complement strand
TTCAGGTTGAGGAAGAAGTTTTAGAACTTCTTATAGAGTTAGATGCAAATGACAAGCAGCTGGATTGTCCGTTCATATATGCATCTGCTAAGGCAGGAGTTGCTTCATTTTCAGCAGATGAACCTGGTACAGATATGAAGCCACTTTTTGATACAATTATTGAGCATATTCCTGCCCCAAGTGGTGACCCGGATGCCGGTACTCAGATTTTAATCAGTACAATTGATTACAATGAGTATGTGGGACGAATCGGTGTTGGTAAGGTGGACAACGGAACAATAAAGCTTAATCAGGAGGCTGTTATTGTAAATGCCCATGAGCCGGAAAAGAAGATGAAGGTTAAGATTGGTAAGCTTTATGAGTTTGAGGGTCTTAATAAGATAGATGTTCAGGAGGCTGGTATCGGTTCTATAGTTGCCATATCAGGTATTGCAGACCTTAAGATAGGTGATACTATCTGTTCTGTGGATAATCCTGAGGCTATACCTTTCCAGAAAATATCAGAGCCTACTATTGCCATGCATTTTATGGTAAATGATTCACCTCTTGCTGGTAAAGAAGGTAAGTTTGTAACCTCTAGACATATTAGAGACAGACTTTTCAGAGAGTTAAATACAGATGTATCACTTCGAGTAGAGGAAACTGATACAACAGAAAGCTTTAAGGTGTCAGGACGTGGTGAGCTTCACCTTTCTGTGCTTATTGAAAATATGCGAAGAGAGGGATATGAGTTTGCTGTTAGTAAGGCAGAGGTTATTTACAAGGAGGATGAGAAGGGCAGAAAGCTTGAGCCTTTTGAGATTGCTGTTATAGATGTTCCAGATGAGTTTTCAGGAACTGTAATAAATATGTTAAATAACCGTAAAGGCGAACTGCAGGGTATGGCTCCGACAGGTACAGGAACTACCAGACTTGAATTTTCTATACCATCCAGAGGTCTTATCGGTTTTAGAGGAGATTTTTTGACTGCTACCAAAGGAAATGGTATTTTGAATACTATATTTGATGGATATTCTCTTTATAAGGGAGATATGTCCTACAGAAGTCAGGGTTCACTTATTGCTTTTGAGGCTGGTGAGGCTATTACCTATGGACTCTTTAATGCTCAGGAAAGAGGAACACTTTTTATCGGTGCAGGTGAGCAGGTGTATGGAGGAATGGTAGTAGGACAGTGTGGAAGAAGCGAGGATATAGAGGTTAATGTCTGTAAAAAGAAGCAGCTTACCAACACAAGAGCTTCAGGCTCTGACGATGCACTAAAGCTCACACCACCTAAGATTTTAAGTCTTGAGCAGGCACTTGATTTCATCGATACAGATGAACTTCTTGAAATCACACCAAAAACTATACGTATCCGTAAAAAGATACTTGATCCGACTCTTAGAATGAGAGCCAAAAGAAATAGTGGTCAGCTGTAAATGGCTGACCACTATATAAAGAAGCTTCGTATTTCGTTACGTTTGCTTATTTGTAGCTTATCGAATATTCGGTAAGCTAATTTTTTTACGTAATTATAAGAGTAATTTAGTTCTTCTGCAATTTCTTGATTGGTGTAGCCTTGGGCTATAAGCTTTCCGACTTTAAACTCTGATTCGGTAAGCAGATTTTCCATATCATTAAGCTTTTTGTTGTCAAAGGTTGCAACAATTGTTTCATCTGCAGGTCTGTTTGTGATAATCTGCTTAACATAGTTGTTTATTTTAGTAACAAAAATGTCACTTACAAAAGGTTTGGTTAAGTAATCCAAAGCTCCTAATTTTAATGCTGTTAATTCTGTTTGTGTATCTTCCATACTTGTCAGGAAAATAACGGGTGTGTCAGGCAAAAGAGAGTGGATTTTATTGCAGGTATCATACCCATCCATATCAGGCATAGCAATATCACTGATAATAAGTATGGGCTTGATGCCTTTTTCTAATGCTTTAAGGGCTTGAAGTCCTGATTTTGCTAAACTTACCTCATAGCCTTCTGCTATTAGTAATTTTTCTATAGTTTTTAAAATGGACACATCATCGTCAATTACTAGTATTCTGGATGTAGCCATTACATCATCTCCTTAAATATTTTGATGGCATAATCGTATTCAAGTTCGTTTAAATATTCAGCAGCCATACATAGCTTTTCGGTTTCCCCAGGTGTTACATGCTCAGATATCATAGCATTGATGAGCTTTAAAGCGGGATCTGGCTGGAAATTATCTGCATAGGTAATAAGTTTGTTAATGTATTCGCTTTTGGAATAGTTGACAGATGGTAGCTCCTCCGCAGTAACAGGGGTATCAGGTGTGTAATATTTGTTGTAAGACTCCAAAAAATACTTCATACCACGAACGGTTTTATCCCACTGATAGAAAAAAAGAGGTAGGGCAATATCAATAAAGACAGTTTCCTTTGTCTTTGCCTTTGACTCTATACTAAGTGCAAGCTGGTAGAGTAAATTGGCACCTATAGATTTGGCGTGACTTTTCATGGAGTGAACAGCAATGCCGAAATCTTTTATATTACCTGAATCATATAAAGTTTTAATGTTAGAAAATGTTTTGCTGTAATTTGAGTATAATAGATTCAAAACGTTATAATATTGTTCTAAATCAGAACTTACATAAGCAAGACCATCTGATAAAGAAATATCATACTCTTTCATCTGTTCTTCAACAGCTTCTCTTGGAAATGTCATAATGTAACCTCAATTAAAGTGGTGGTGTTTTATACAATATATAATGATAATACAAAATTTTGACAAGATTTACAAGTTTATTATGAAAATCTAAATTATTACAGCCGATAATTTCTTATTTTGTTGGAATTATAGAGGAGAAGTGGTATAATTATATGTAAATTTGGCCTTATTTATGGAGGGTGCTTACATGAAATATAATACAGTCATATTTGACTTGGATGGAACCTTGCTTGATACCTTGGAAGACTTAACGGACAGCGTTAATTTTGCATTATCAGCCATGAAGTATGCAAATAGAACCTTAAAGGAAGTAAGAAGTTTTGTTGGAAACGGCGTTAGGAAATTAATTGAAAGGTCAGTTCCAACAGGTACACCAGTAGAGGATATAGATAAAACCTTTAACTATTTTTTAGAGTATTATAATCTTCATAATCAGGACAAAACTAAGCCTTACGAGGGTGTGATTGACCTAATGTATAGTTTGAAAAGTAAGGGTATTAAGATGGCTATAGTATCCAACAAGGTACATGATGCTGTTCTCATGCTTCAGGAGAAGTTTTTTTCGGAGGTTGTTGAGATTGCCATAGGAGATATGCCGGATATGGAGAGAAAACCAGCACCTGACTCTTGTTTTAAAGCTTTAGAGCTTTTGGGAAGTACTGTAGAGGAAGCTTGCTATGTAGGTGATTCAGAGGTGGATTTGGCTACTGCTCAAAATGCAGGTCTGGATTGTATTTCAGTTTTATGGGGATTTAGAGATAAAGAATTACTTGTTTCTCAGGGGGCAAAGATATTTGCCAGAACACCTGATGAGGTTTTGAAAGAGGTGATTGGATAATGAGAAATCTTACAATGCTTATGGATTATTATGAGCTTACAATGTCTAATGGATATTTTGTTAAGGGATATAAAGATAAAATAGTTGTTTTTGATATGTTTTACAGAAAGAATCCTGACAATGGAGGTTTTGTAGTTGCTGCGGGCTTAGAACAACTTATAGAATATATTAAGGATATGCATTTTAACCAGGATGATATTGAGTATTTACGTGGTAAAGGTCAGTTCTCTGAGGATTTTTTAGATTATCTTGCCAATTTTAAATTTACAGGAACTATTGAGGCAGTTCCAGAAGGTACTATATGTTATCCAAATACGCCGATGGTGACTGTTACTGCTCCTGTTATAGAAGCCCAGTTAATAGAGACTATGCTTTTACTTACAATTAACTTCCAGTCCCTTATTGCCACTAAGGCATCAAGAATATGCAGAGCCGCAGGAGATGCAAATTCAGTTGTTATGGAGTTTGGAGCAAGACGAGCTCACGGGGCAGATGCAGCAATTCTTGGAGCCAGAGCAGCATATATCGGAGGTGCAGGCGCTACAGCTACGACTATTGCTGATGAAATGTTTGGTGTGCCTGCCACAGGTACGATGGCACACAGTTGGATTCAGTTTTTTGATTCTGAGTATGAGGCGTTCAAAGCATATGCAGAGGTGTATCCTGATAGCTGTACTTTGCTTATAGATACTTATGATATATTAAAAAGTGGTGCAATTAATGCAATTAGGGTGGCAAAAGAAGTGTTAGAACCAATGGGTAAGCGTCTTAAGGGCGTTCGTATTGACAGCGGCGATTTGGCATATTTTTCAAAAAAATTAAGAAAAATGTTTGACGCTGAAGGTATGGAAGATTGTAAGATAGTTGTTTCTAACAGTATAGATGAGTTTCTTATCAAATCCTTACAAAAACAGGGGGCAAAGATAGATTCCTATGGTGTAGGTGAACGTATGATTACCTCAAAGTCAGACCCTGTTTTTGGTGGAGTATATAAACTTGTAGCAGTTCAAGATGATAGTGGAGAGTTTACCCCTAAGATAAAAATATCTGAAAATATTGAAAAGATAACTAATCCGGGCAGAAAAACTCTATGGAGAATATTCAGTAAGGAAACAGGGTATGGATTGGCAGACTTGCTTACATTTTATGATGAGGAGGTCGATATTTCAAAGCCTTATCCATATGTGGATCCAGTTAAACCATGGAAAAAAATGTATTTTGAAAATGTGGATATAAAGAAAATGCAGGTTACCATATTTGACAAGGGAGAACTGGTATATAATATACCATCTCTTGCAAAGATTAGAGAGTATGTAGCTAACCAGCTCAAATATCAAGTATGGGAAGAGGAACAGCGTTACGAAAATCCCCATACACATTATGTAGATTTATCAAAGAAACTATACGAAGCTAAAGCAAGTATGCTTGAAAAGGAGTACTAATTTCAATGAGAAAGTTTGACACCCGAATACAGGATTTAAAGTACAGAGTATTGAGAGAAACCGCAAAAATGGCGTGGAATGATACCCTATTAGAAGGAGTATTAGATATACCAGACATTATAATACCTGGCAAAAAGCCAACTATGAGATGCTGTATATATAAGGAAAAAGCTATTGTATCCGAGAGAGTAAAGCTGGCTATGGGCGGCGATAAAGCAAATGATAACGTCATAGAAGTAATTGAAATTGCCTGTGATGAATGTCCTATTGGAGGATATGAGGTTACTCGCTCTTGTAGGGGATGTTTGGCGCACAGGTGTGTTGATGCCTGTAAGTTTGGAGCAATCACTATAGATGAGCATCAAAAAGCAGTTATTGACAAAAGCAAATGTAAGGAATGTGGCGCCTGTGCAAAAGTATGTCCATACAGTGCCATTATGGATTATAAACGACCATGTCAGCAGGCCTGTAAAATAGGTGCCATAACAATGAACGAGGATTATGCAGCTAAAATAGACAATGATAAATGTATTTCCTGTGGCGCCTGTGTATATCAGTGTCCCTTTGGTGCAATAAGTGAAAAATCATATATTTTAGATGCAATTAATATTATAAAGAGTAGTGAAGATGGTAAGAAATATAAAACCTGTGCAGCAATAGCACCAGCCTTTGCCAGTCAGTTTGTCTATGCTAAGCCAGGTCAGGTTATATCAGGTTTAAAAGAGCTTGGGTTTGATGAAGTTGTTGAAGTAGCTTTAGGTGCAGATATGGTTACCTGGAAGGAAACAGAAGAACTTAAGGAAAAAGGAGTGCTTACAAGTTCCTGCTGTCCAGCCTTTGTATCTTATGTTACAAAGGAATTTCCAGAGCTTTTGCCTTATGTTTCCTCAACCCTATCGCCTATGGCTATGATAGGCAAGCATATAAAGGATATAGATACAACTGCAAAAGTGGTATTTATAGGTCCATGTACAGCTAAGAAGATGGAACTAAAAAGGGAAAGTGTTGCACCATATGTAGACACAGTAATCACCTTTGAGGAGTTACAGGCTCTATATGACAGCAAAGATATTGACATAACCACTTTAGAGGAGACAAGCTTATCTGATGCATCGTATTACGGGCGTATATTTGCAAGGTCAGGTGGTCTAACAGAGGCAGTTAAGCAAAGCATTGATGAACAGTCAGTAGAAGATTTTGAATTTAAGCCAGTTGTGTGTGATGGAATTGAAAATTGCAAGATTGCACTTTTGAAGCTTAAGAGAAATCTTTTGGAAGGCAATTTCGTTGAAGGTATGGCATGTCAGGGTGGTTGCGTCAGTGGAAATGGAGTACTGACCCATATGGCTAAGAGTCGAATGGATATAGAAAAGTACTTTAAATTATCAACTATTACATCAATAAAGGAGGCAATTAATGAACAATAATACATTTACTATTAATTTCAAATTAGAAGATAACATAAATGTAAATCAAAGTGAATTTACATTGTTTAATTATGATTTTTTAGGTAACCGTTCTGTATGTGATGTGGCCATAGTTGATGGTGTAAGAGTGTTATCTTATAAAGTGCCGGGAACTTTACCTCTTGATCAATTTCTTAGTAAGCAACTATATAAGGGTGAGTTTTTAACTATATTATCCAATATATTAAAGCAGTTGCTTTATTTCGAAGGCAACGATATGCCACTAAAGAAGGTTTTGTTAAATACAAAGCATATGTATATTGAATTATATAATCTAGATGTGCAGCTTCTTTATATGCCAATTGAGAAAAATTTTGCGGATTGTAATATATGCGAGTTTATTCAGGATTTTATTAAGGATATAAGATTCGTAGATATGCAGTGTGTTGCCTGTGTGGATCAGATATTAGCATATCTGGATAGCAGAATGATGTTTTCGCTAAAGGATTTTTATAATTTTGTATTAGCTCTTGAAAATGAAAATATGATGGCAGAGGATGATTATTATGCCGATGGTGAGACTACAGTTTTGAGTCAGATGCAGTACAAAAATATTGTACCATACCTTGTAAGACTTAGAACTAATGAACTTGTACCTATTGATAAAAATGTGTTTACCGTGGGCAAATCTTCAGAGAATAATTATCAGATAATTGAAAACAAAAAGGTAAGTAGACATCATTGTACCTTTAAGATAAGCAACGGCGAGTGTTACATTAGAGACAATGATTCTACAAACAAAACATATGTAAATGGAAATGTTATTCAGCCAGGTTTTGATGTTATGCTTAAAAATGATGATTATATTCGTATGGCTGATGAAGAATTTAAGTATTGGGTGCGTTAAATAATATGATCTCAACAGATGAACACTATAACAAAATGACCAAAACGCCGGTGCCACGGCTCATAATTATCCTTGGAATACCCACAACGATATCTATGTTGATTACCAATATATATAATATGGTGGACACATATTTTGTTGGAACCTTGGGAGAGAGCCAGCAGGCAGCTACAGGTATTTTATTTACCCTTCAGGCCATCATTCAGGCTATAGCCTTTATGTTTGGCCAAGGGTCAGGTACTATGGTGTCAAAGTCACTTGCTGATAAGGATGTAGACGAAGCTTCAGAACATGTGTCTACAGCCTTTTTTACGTCTTTGATTTTTGGACTGACTATAAGCGTTTTTGGTCTTGTTTTTATTACCCCTTTAATGTATCTGCTAGGTAGTACGGATACTATTCTCCCCTTTGCAAAAGAATATGGTATGTGGGTTTTGGTTGCCTGTCCATTTATGGTTGCATCTTTTGTTTTGAACAATAACCTTAGATACGAGGGCAAAGCTTTTTATGCTATGATAGGTCTTGTTACAGGAGGGGTGTTAAATGTATTTGGTGACTATATTTTAATTAAAGTAATGGGATTTGGCGTTTTTGGCGCAGGTATGGCAACGGCCATATCTCAAATTATAAGCTTTTTTATACTGCTATATTTCCATGAACGTATAGCTCAGGCATACATTAGACCGAGATATATAAGCCGAAAATTCAGCGAATATATGATTATAATGAAGGTGGGATTTCCTGCATTGGTAAGACAGGGCTTAACATCTGTATCGAATGGTATACTGAACAATCTTACAAAGTCATATGGTGACGCAGCAATTGCGGCTATGAGTGTAGTAAATAGATTTTCAGCCTTTGTAATGTGTGTAGGATTAGGTGTAGGACAAGGTTTCCAACCGGTGGCATCCTTTAACTATCAGGCGGGAGAGTATAAGCGAGTAAAAAAAGGGTTGATTTTTACTATGCTTATGGGATTTTGTCTAATATGTACACTGGCCATACCAGGCTTTATCTTTGCAGAGCATATTGTAAATATATTCCAGAAAAGTCAAGAGGTAAGGGAAATAGGTGTAGAAGCTCTTAGATATGCATGTGTTGGCGTCGTTTTTCTATCTCTTTCTGTACCTGTAAATATGTTATATCAAAGCATAAGAAAAGCAAAGGTTTCTACTTTCTTGTCTATGCTTAGATCAGGACTTTTGTTTATTCCAACCTTGTTTATAACAACCAGCTTGTTTGGTATAATTGGTATTCAGATATCACAACCATTGGCAGATATGGCTACAGGATTAATCAGTATTCCTTTCATAGTTCATTTTATTAAAGGAACTCCTGATGAAAAAAAGATAACTAGCCAGAATATCCCAACTTAAAAATTGAATAGAATAAACCACAAATGTAAATCCTTAACAGTATAGTGATATACTCAAGGAGGAGCTTTTTATGGCGCCAACGAAGGTTGTTATTTGTGGTGTAAATACTTCGAAGCTTCCTTTACTCAGTGATGATGAAAAGGAAGCTTTGTTTGACAGGATGGAAAAAGGAGATAAAGCTGCCAGAGAAGAATTTATTAATGGAAATTTAAGATTAGTATTAAGTGTAATACAGCGTTTTCAAGGAAATAACAGTGAAAGCGCTGACGATTTGTTTCAAGTGGGATGCGTAGGTCTTATAAAGGCTCTTGATAATTTTGACAGAAGTCTTAATGTGAAATTTTCCACTTATGCTGTACCTATGATTATTGGTGAGTGTAGAAGATACATGAGAGATAACAATGCAATTAGAGTGTCAAGATCCTTAAGAGACATTGCGTATAAGGCAATTTATGCAAGAGATATGTTAATCAAAAAATTGGACAGAGACCCTACAGTAGAGGAGATATCTCTAGAAATTGATGTACCAAAAGAAGATATTGTAAATGCAATGGATGCCATTGCTACGCCTATGTCTTTGCATGAACCTGTATATCAGGAAGGACAGGATGTTCTTTATCTCATGGATCAAATTAGTGATAAAAAGAACAGAGAAGATAATTGGATTGAAAATATATCCCTTAAGGAAGCTATGACCAGATTGGATGATCGAGAATTTAACATAATTAAGCTACGTTTCTTTGAGGGCAAAACTCAAACTGAAGTAGCAGAAGAGATATCTATATCTCAAGCTCAGGTAAGCCGCCTAGAAAAAAGTGCATTAAAATCAATGAGAAGTTATCTTAGGTAAATCCATATAGGAAATTCTTTGGGCAGGATATATGCACAGTTAATACAAAACCGTTTGAAAACGCGAGCACTTAGCGAGGTGAAATAGCAGATACTACGGTAGGCCAGGGCTATATAACAGGTACCAAACCCGCTCTCGCTCGATAGCTCACGCAGGAGTACTAAATGAAAAATGAGCCCCCGTCAAAATTTTTTATATTTCTGATGGGGGGCTCATTTTCATTAAGTGCTCGCGTTCACTAATGGTTTGGTACTGTTATATAGCCCTGGCCTACCGTAGTATCCGCTATTTCGCTGAGGTTAGTACTCATGCGTTTGAGACGAGCGAGAGCGTGTTTTGTATGACTGTGCATATATCCTTTCCAAGGAATTTTCAATATGGATTTATCCAGGATAACTTCTCTTGGATTTTGTGGTGGCCTTGTTACTGGGGGAGACCCTCGGATTCATCTTCGGCAGGAAGGTTGTCGAAGAGAATTTCACCTATGTTTAGATCGACGGTGTCCAGGTTCTTGAGCATTTCAATTTCTGGATTGGAAGGATTAACTTCTTCTTTCAGTTGTTCTACAACCTCAGTTGGGAGTCCGGACATAAGAACAACCTCATCAACATCTATTTTGCCTTTGAGCATTTTTTTGGCTAATTCGTACTTTTCCTTTGTTGTATTGTTCATAGTAATCGCCTCCTAAGCTGTTTCGATATCTTTAATGTATTGTTCGTTTATTGCAATAACCTGAGCCATTGCATTAGCACCAGGAGCTCCAATAGTGTTACGCTTGCTCACACATTCCTCAAGGCTTATGGTCTGATAGATATCTTCCTCAAATACCGGGCTGATTGCTTTATACTCTTCAAGAGACATATCTAAAAGAGAAATATTTTTGTCTAAACAGTAGAGGACAAGCTGACCTACAATACCATGGGCATCTCTGAAAGGAACACCGTGATTAACAAGGTAATCAGCTGCGTCAGTGGCATTTGTGAATCCATTCATAGCACTCTTTTCCATAACAGGCATATTAAGCTTCATAGTAGAAATCATTCCTGTAAAAAGAGCAAGACAACCCTTAACTGTATCAATAGCGTCAAAGGTAAGCTCTTTATCTTCCTGCATATCCTTATTGTATGCAAGAGGAATACCCTTCATAGTTGTGAGGATAGATGTAAGTGCTGCGTAAACACGACCTGTTTTACCTCTGACAAGCTCTGCAATATCAGGGTTTTTCTTTTGTGGCATAATAGAACTTCCAGTGCTGTAAGCATCATCAAGTTCGATGAATTGGTACTCATTAGAGTTCCAAATTATAATTTCTTCTGAAAATCTGGATAAGTGCATCATAATAGTTGAAAACGCACTTAGCATTTCAATAATGTAATCTCTGTCTGATACAGAATCCATGCTGTTTAGGGTTGGACCTGTAAAATCAAGAAGAGAAGCGGTGAGTTCTCTGTCTAAAGGATAAGTTGTACCTGCAAGGGCTCCGGAACCTAAAGGACAGTAATTCATTCTGTCAAATATATCGCACAATCTGCTGTAATCACGCTTAAACATTTCCATATAAGCACCAATATGGTGGGCAAATGTAACAGGCTGAGCCTTCTGAAGATGAGTAAATCCAGGCATATATGTGTCGGTGTTATCCTTCATAAGTTGGTGTAAAACTTTTATGAGGGAAAAAACAAGTGATTTAACCTCAATAATCTCATCTCTGGTATAAAGCTTCATGTCGAGGGCCACCTGATCATTTCTTGAACGGCCTGTGTGAAGTTTCTTTCCCACGTCACCGATGCGGTCGATAAGATTTGCTTCCACAAAACTGTGAATATCCTCGTAGGTATCGGTAATCTTAAGAGTGCCAGCCTCAACATCAGCAAGAATACCCTGTAAGCCATTTATAATCTGATCTTTTTCAGAGTCGGTAAGTATGCCTGATGCTGCCAGCATAGTAACATGCGCTATACTACCTCTGATATCTTGTCTGTAGAATTTTTGGTCAAAAGAAATAGAAGCATTAAAATTGTAAACAAGTTTGTCAGTTTCTTTGGTGAATCTTCCACCCCAAAGCTGTGCCATATGTATGTACCTCTCATTCATAATTTACTAATTGTATTCTAAGAAAGTATTTTACATCATAATTGTAAATGCTTCAATAAAAAATACGAAAAATGGTTGCTATTAAAGTTTATTTTTAATACAATTAGATGTATTGAAATGATAAAATACAATGTAACATAGATGGAGGGGTTAGATGTTAGAGAATTTTTCATTACTTATGGCTGCAACAGGAGACAACAGCAAGCCATTGCTTATTGCAATATGTCTTATTGTTTCAATCATACTCATAGTTGTCTTGGTAATCACAGGCAAGAATATGAATGATCAAAATGACGAGGATAATGAAGATGATAGTAAGGAATAAAGAAAATCTAGGTGAAGGTAGAAATAAGGTTTTTATTTTTGTGCCTATTTTGGTTTTAGTAGCAATATTAATAGCCTACTTTTATGGTTGGAATATTGGTGCATATTTACATCCTGATAGAACAGCATACAGTATGTCTGAATTGACTGCAATGGTAAATGATGATATTGATTCAGGTAAAGAAAAGGGAACCTTTTATATATCTGGCATTTCAAGTGAAGATATTGCTTCAATCAATGATTATGTATGTAGTGTAAATGGTGATGTGGAGCAGTATTCTGTTTTAGAAAAAGGAAGAAACGGCATGAAGGTAAGTTTTAGATACGAGATATCTGATAACTTTTACGTTATGGATAAGTATTTAAACGGAAAGGAAATCCCTGCTGACAGACCTAGTGCAAGACAGCTTTATGATAAGGTTGTTGAGATTGTTAATCAGATCATAACTCCTGATATGACAGACTATGAAAAAGAGCTTGCCATACATGATTATATAGTTCTAAATTGCAAATATGGATATGTTGATTATTCCAAAGAATATGCATATAGTGCATATGGTTGTCTCGTTCAAAATACAGCTGTTTGTAATGGATATGCGGAGGCTATGGCTATACTTCTTTCCTGTGAAGGAATAGAAAATCAAATAATATGCGGAACAGCGGGAGATGAACTTCATGCCTGGAATCAAGTAAAAATAAATAATCAGTGGTATCATGTTGATGCAACATGGAATGATCCTGTCCCTGATATGGTGGGTGTGGTCACACACGCGTATTTTAATGTGCCAGATGATATATTGTCTGATACACATACCTGGGATAAGGAAATGTATGAGACATGTACATCCATGGATGGAAACTATTATGTGTATAATAACTTAGATGGATATTATGACGATTTTATAAATATTGTCCGTCAAGCTGCAGCAAAGGATATTACAGCAACAGTTGAAACTTTGGTTTATGATTATAGCAGTAGCTACAATCTTGATGCAATATTTGATATAAGTGGTATCACACATCTTTGGTACACAGAGCTTAAGTATGGTGATGGACATATATTAACTATCTATCTAAATCAATCACAGTAAGGTGGTACAATGAAGAATTACGAAATCGAAGACATTAAATCATATATGAATGACTTGTTATCGGGAGATAAGTTTGACAGTTTTTATCTCTATGAGCTCAGACTTAAAACTTCGTTAGATTACTACATAAATGGCAATCTAAACAAAGACTTTTTTGATGAGGATGAACGTGCAGAGAAGGAAGACTATGTAAGTTGGGGACATATCAAGCCTATAGTATTTGAACTTATCAAAGGCAAAAGGCTTCCAATTAGCTTTAAGCTTATTCTTATGTTCAACAAGGAGAACATCATCAGGTTGGTGGAGATGAACAATTTGCCCATTAAACCGGAAGATATAACTGGTCTTTTTATGAATATATATTATGAAGCAGGGAAATTGGTTGTCACAACAGGAACATCTCTTAAGATATTCACCCTGGACAAGACACTGGAGCATATATGGGATGATACAGTAGGTAAATATTATATATAGACATACAGTAATATAAGCATATATATTATAAACCCTTTGCGAATGTCGGTACTTAATGAATAAAACACACTATGGTATGTGATTTTGCATATCATAGTGTGTTTTTATGAATTTAGTACCGCTACTTGAGCAACGGAGCGAGAGCGTGTTTATAAATATGTATGCTTATATTACTGTATGTCTATATATAACGACTATTAGCACTCTTGGTAAATGAGTGCTAATTTTTCTTGACATTGTATAAGCGTAGTATTATTATACTTAAAGTAGAACAATTGATAATTCTTTTATGTTAGCTTTAGGAGGTAGATTTTAAGATGGAAAAACAGGGAAGCTTATCAATTAATAGTGAAAACATATTTCCTATAATTAAGAAGTGGTTATATTCAGACCACGACATTTTTATAAGAGAGCTTATCTCTAATGGCTGTGATGCAATCACTAAGTTAAAGAAACTTGCTCTTATGGGAGATTTTGAGGAGACAGAAGGGGAAGAATATAAGATTGAGGTATATGCCTCAGCGAAGGATAAGACTCTTACATTTGTAGATAATGGTATTGGTATGACAGCTGAAGAAGTGGATAAATATATTAATCAGATTGCTTTTTCCGGCGCTACAGATTTTATTAACAAATATAAGGATAAGACAAACGATGATCAGATTATTGGACATTTCGGTTTGGGATTTTATTCAGCATTTATGGTAGCTGATAAGGTTACTATTGAAACATGTTCATATCAGAAGGATGCAAAGCCTGTATTCTGGGAATGTGATGGCGGAACAGAGTTTACTATGTCAGATAGTGATGACGATATTAGGGGAACCGCTATTACCCTTTACTTAAACGAGGAAAGCTTTGAATTTGCTAACGAATACAGAGTTAGAGAGGTTATTCAAAAGTATTGTGCATTTATGCCTTACAATATCTATTTTATCAATGAGGATAAGATGGAGGAAGAGGAAGCAAAGGCTGCGGCTGATAAGAAGAATAAGGTAATTGAAATTGACCCTGATGATGAGTTGGTTGGTGATGTTAAATCAGAAGATAAGAGTGTTAATGAAGAAAAGAAGGATGCACCTAAGCCTCTTAATGATACTAACCCTCTTTGGATGAAGAATCCTAAGGACTGTACTGAAGAGGAATATATTGAGTTTTATCAGAAGGTATTCCTTGATTTTAAGAGACCACTTTTTTGGATACACCTTAATATGGACTATCCATTTAATTTAAAGGGTATTCTTTACTTCCCTAAGATTAATACACAGTATGACCAGCTTGAAGGAACTATTAAATTATATAATAGTCAAGTGTTTATTGCAGATAATATCAAGGAGGTTATTCCAGAGTTCCTTTTATTACTTAAGGGTGTTATAGATTGTCCAGACCTTCCGCTTAATGTATCAAGAAGTGCTCTTCAGAATGACGGCTTTGTTAAGAAGATATCAGATTACATTACCAAGAAGGTAGCTGATAAGCTTTCCGGTATGTGCAAGACAGATAAGGAAAACTACGAGAAGTACTGGGATGACATTAGTCCATTTATTAAGTTCGGTTGCTTAAGAGATGACAAGTTCTGCGAAAAGATGACTGATTATATGCTCTTTAAGAACCTTGAGGGCAAGTACCTTACACTTCCTGAATATCTTGAGGCTGGAAAGGAAAAGTACGAGAACAAGGTATTTTATGTATCAGATGAGCAGGCACAGTCACAGTATATAAATATGTTTAAGGAAGAGGGTATGGATGCTGTGTACCTGGTACACAATATTGACAATCCATACATTACCCACCTTGAGTCAAAGAATGAAAATGTTAAATTCCTTCGTATCGACGCTGACCTTTCAGATAACTTTGTAGGAGAGGCACTTTCAGAGGAGGTAATAAAGGAATATACAGATAAGCTTTCTGAGAAGTTTAAGAAGGCTACCGGTAATGACAAACTTAATGTTAAGGTTGAGAACCTTAAGAACGAAGCAATCTCATCTATGCTTACTTTCTCAGAGGAGCAAAGAAGAATGATAGAGATGATGAAGGCATACAGCATGGGTGGTCCTATGGACCCATCAATGTTTGGCGGTGAAGGCGAGACTTTAGTTCTAAACGCATCTAACAAGCTTGTTAAGTATGTCCTTGATAATCCAGAGGGAGAGCACGCAGACAAGATATGTTGCCAGCTCTATGATTTAGCTGTTCTTGCTAACAAGCCACTTAGCCCAGAGGCTATGACTGCGTTTGTGGCAAGAAGCAATGAGATACTTGGACTTTTAATATAATATGATATAATAAATGAGAGTTTACCTTAGGGTAGGCTCTCATTTTTAATATAGAAAGGTTGTAAGAATGAATAATACAAATCTGAATTTTATGGATGATAATCAAAAGGAAGTAGCACTTGGGATTATACGAAAGAAAGCTATATCTACAATTGTTAAAGCTTTATTAATTGCTGCTTTTGTATGGATATTTATATATTTAGTTCTTTACATAGATAATTCAAAGGCTAGTGATGTTGCTGCTAACGCTATGTTGGCCACATTTGTTACTGCAATTATAGGAGTAGCCTTTGTGGAAAGAATTATCAATAATATTTTGATATTGAACAAGGTGAAAAAGCTCGAGAAGGATAACTTGTACTGGATAATAGTGCCAGTGAAGAAATGTACCTGTTCCATAAATATATTTGAGAGGTGGTACAGATATGCTCATTATGAATATGACGGCAAAATGCATAGGGACTGGATGTTAATAGGTAAAATGCCTATAACTAAGGTTACCTGTCTGGTTCCAGAGTCATATACATCTATGTCATATGGATTTTTCTATGGATGGTTTAAGGGAGTATTATATTAAGGAGTCTTTATTAAATAAATAGAAATTGAGGTTTGAGATGATAAAAATACATTGTAAAAACTGTGCAACTGAATACGAGGTTGAGCTGTGTGCTAATTTTATGACATTTTGTCCAAATTGTAATTCGTATAACTTTATGGAATGTGAATATGGATACGGTCCTGTTGCTCCTTGTAAGATATATCATGGGGATAGTGAGATAGGTATGATTAATTATGATACGGAAGATAGAATGAAGTATAGAATTGATATGGATAGCTTTAATGTACATAGAATTCTTAATAAGAGATATTTAGAAGCTTTGCATGAGTCTAGGGATATGGTTACAGATTTTCTGAATAGTAAAGAATAAGAATAGTTTATGATGGTATGATATGAGAATAGAAAATGAATGTTGACAAAGAAACTACTTTAGAATATCTTATAATAAGGTTATTTTATAGTGGGATAACTATATATAATAACTATATTTCGAAAGGATTGCGTTTTTAACGTAAAGGTAGAATAAGATGAAGATTTTTAATACTTTAACTAAGAAGAAGGATGACTTTACTCCTATAAATGAAGGCAAGGTAGGTATCTATGTATGTGGACCTACAGTTTATGATTATATTCATATCGGTAATGCAAGACCTATGATAGTATTTGATACTCTTAGAAGATACTTTGAGTACAAGGGCTACGAGGTTAACTATGTATCTAACTTTACTGATGTAGATGATAAGATTATTAAAAAGGCAAATGCAGAAGGTGTTGATTCTAAGGTTATCTCAGAGAGATTTATCGAAGAGTGTAAGAAGGATATGGCTTCTCTTAATGTTAAGGAGGCAACAACACACCCTAAGGCAACTGAGGAAATTGATGATATGATAGCTATGGTTCAAACACTTATAGAGAAGGACTATGCATACGAGGTAAATGGTACTGTTTACTTTAGAACTAGAAAGTTCTCAGATTATGGCAAGCTTTCTAAGAAAAACTTAGATGACCTTAGAGCTGGTAATAGAGAGCTTAAGGTTTCAGGACAGGACGAGAAGGAGGATGCTCTTGACTTTGTTCTTTGGAAGCCTAAGAAAGAAGGTGAGCCTTCATGGCCATCACCTTGGGGAGATGGCAGACCAGGATGGCACTTAGAGTGTTCAGTTATGTCTAAGAAATATATTGGTGATGTTATTGATATCCACGCAGGTGGAGAGGACCTTGTATTTCCACACCATGAGAATGAAATTGCACAGAGTGAGGCTGCAAATGATGCAGAGTTTGCTAGATATTGGATGCACAACGGTTTCCTTAAGATTGATAATGAGAAGATGTCAAAGTCTCTCGGTAACTTCTTCACAGTTAGAGAAATCGGTGAGAAGTATGACCTTCAGGTTATTAGATTCTTTATGCTATCAGCTCATTACAGAAGTCCACTTAACTTCTCAGCTGAGCTTGTAGAGTCTTCTAAGAATGGTTTAGATAGAATTAAGACTGCAGCATCCCGCCTTGAAGAGGTTATGGGTGCAGGTGCTGATGGCGCTATGACTGAGGCTGAAGTTTCAAATGTAGCTGCTATGGAAGATTTAGTTAAGAGATATGAGGCTGCTATGGAGGATGACCTTAACACAGCAGATGCTATTTCTATTATATTTGAGTTAGTTAAGCTTATTAACACATCCGTTAATGATGATACAACTAAGGAGTATGCAGCTAAGGCGTATAGCACCCTTGAACTTTTAAGTGATATCCTTGGTATTATCGTCAAGGAAGAGAAGGGTCTTCTTGATGAGGAGATTGAAAACCTTATTCAGGAAAGACAGGATGCCAGAAAGGCTAAGAACTTTGCCAGAGCAGACGAAATCAGAAATCTTCTCACTGAGAAGGGAATTATCTTAGAGGATACAAGAGAAGGCGTAAGATGGAAGAGATCGTAAAAGTCGAAGAAAGCATAAATCAAACAAATATGTCCGAGAAGGAAGCATATCAGTATTCACCCCTGGCATTAGCATATATTGGTGACAGTGCATTGGATTTGCTTGTTAAGACATACTATGTTAAGAACTCTAACAAGCAAACTTACAAGTACCACAAGGATGTATGTAATATTGTTAAGGCCGTGAATCAGGCTCAGTTTATAGACAGTATTATGGATGAGCTTTCCGAGGATGAGATGGATATCTATAAGCGTGGTCGCAACGCTACAACACATTCAAAGGCTAAGAATGCCACTATGGGAGAGTATCGTAAAGCTACAGGTCTTGAGGCTTTGTTTGGATATCTATATCTTAAGGGAGATATGGAGAAACTTACAGGCTTCGTGGATAGAATGATAGAAATGTATGAAAATAAATAATACTTACTAATTTATGCTAAGAACTAGTTGGTTTATTATATACATGACTGATGCTTGGCAGTTACGATTTATATTAGATGAATTAAAGTAGGTGATTATTATGTCATGGTTTAAATATTATAAGGAACAGTCAAAGGTAATTAAGGAACGAGATCCAGCTATTAAGAATAATCTTGAGGTTCTTTTGTACCCAAGCTTTAGAGCAATATATAATTATCGTAGGGCGCATAAGCATTTTCTTAAAAAGAGATATTTTCTTGCCAGATATATCTCCCAGAGAACTGCTCGCAAGACCGGTATAGAGATTCACCCAGGTGCAACCATCGGTGAAGGTTTTTTTATCGACCATGGACACGGAGTAATAATTGGTGAAACTACTATAATTGGTGATAATGTAACTATATATCAGGGTGTAACCCTTGGCGGTACAGGTAAGGAGACTGGTAAGCGTCACCCTACCATCTGTGACAATGTCATGATAAGTGCTGGTGCCAAGGTTATCGGCTCATTTACAGTTGGTGAGAATTCAAAAATTGGTGCAGGTTCAGTGGTTTTGTCAGAAGTTCCACCAAATTCAACAGTTGTAGGTGTTCCGGGACGTGTGGTTAAACAGGAGAATGTTAAAATTCCTAGACTTGATCTTGATCAAGTTCATTTGCCTGACCCTGTTCTTGCTGATATAAAACAGCTTAAGGCTGAAAATGAAGAGCTTAGAGAAATGATAGAAGGTTTGGCTAAAACCGTTAATAAATAAAAATATTTATTGGAAAGGGTGCACCATGGATAACGAGAAAAACTACAACTCAGATTCAAATAAAGAAAATGAACACATTATAGAAGGTAGAAATGCTGTGCTCGAAGCCTTTCGCTCCGGTAAAACCGTGGATAAGCTTTATTTGCAGGATGGACTTAGGGACGGAGTAATAAGCTCTATATTGCGAGAGGCAAAAAAAAGAGATGTTATAGTTAATTTTGTGTCAAAGGACAAGCTTGACCAGATGTCATCTATGAAAAAGCATCAGGGGGTTATGGCTATATGCTCAGCCTATGAGTATGCGGAGATTGAAGATATATTTGCAAAGGCTGAGGAAAAGGGAGAGGACCCATTCATATTTATATTAGATGAGTTAGAGGATCCACACAATCTTGGCGCTATTATTAGAACAGCAAATCTTTGTGGAGCCCATGGTGTAATTATACCAAAAAGAAGAGCTGAAGGCCTTACAGCTACTGTTGTAAAGGCGTCAGCAGGAGCTATCAACTATACACCTGTTGTAAAGGTTACTAATATATCCAAAACCATAGAGGAATTAAAGGAAAGGGGTCTGTGGTTTGCCTGTGCAGATATGGGTGGAACTACTATGTATGATTGCAATCTTACAGGTCCAATAGGTATTGTTATTGGAAATGAAGGTAGTGGTGTTAGCAGACTTGTAAAGGAAAACTGCGACTATGTGGTATCTATACCAATGAAGGGAGATATAGATTCTCTTAATGCTTCCGTGGCGGCAGGGGTTCTTGCCTACGAGGTTGTTAGACAGAGAATGAACAAATAATCTACAGGGGGAGCTATGAGCACAGATTATAATAAGCTTACAGATGAAGAGGTATTGATGCTTATAGGGCAAAGAGAAGAAGGTGCAGTGGAATATATGCTCCAAAAATATGGCGGACTAGTGAAGAAGGAGGTTCGTACTATGTATCTTATTGGAGCTGAGACTGAAGATTTGACCCAAGAAGGTATGATAGGTCTTTTTAAGGCTATCAGGGATTATGAACCGGAAAAAAGTGCCTCATTTTCAACCTTTGCTACTATTTGTGTGAGAAACCAGATAAAAACTGCTGTCAGCGCTTCAAATAGAAAAAAACATAAACCCCTCAATTCGTATATATCAATATATGCTGAATCAGAGGAAGAGGGTTATCGTTTTATTGATATAGAGGCTGAGGGTGGCGACTCCAATCCTGAAGAATTAATTATAGCAAAAGAACAGCATTCAGATATGCTTAACAAGATAGAAGAGGTGTTGTCGCCTTATGAAAAAAAGGTAATTCGTCTGTATTTGCAGGGTTTATCCTATGTGGATATTGGTAACAGACTTGGAAAAACAGAAAAATCAGTAAATAATGCCCTACAGAGAATTAGAGGTAAGCTTTGCAAGTAATAAACAACTTGACATAAGGCTCTAAATAAAGTATTATCATCTTCGGGTAAATGCTGATATAGCACAGTCGGTAGTGCGTCGCATTGGTAGTGCGGAGGTCACGGGTTCGATTCCCGTTATCAGCTTTTACATAGTATGAAAAGATTGCCTATAAGGCAGTCTTTTTTTATTATTTTTTTGTGAAATGTTTTTACAAACACGATATATTGTGCTATAATCGAGTATATATGACAAAATAGCCGATTTTTGTACTTTTTTAAATGTGAAGATAGTTATATTATAGGAGAATATACATGAGAAAAACAAGGAAGAGAATAATTTCAATATTGTTATCATTTTTGATATTATTTGTAGCGGTTATACCAGCACAAAATGATAACAGAGTCCTTGCTGCTACTACAGGAACTATTGAAGCGGGACGAACAAATGTTAATTTCAGAGAGTCTCCAAATGGAAATATTGTTACGGATTCTTCGGGTAATAGTATCAGACTCAATGGTGGACACGAACTTACGATTCTTGATACAAGCAATTCAGCTTGGACAAAAGTATCTATTTTATACAATGGGGCTACATATACAGGATATGTTGCTTCTCAGTATGTTGTTATTAATCAGACAACTGAACCAGAGCCAACCGTTCCATCAACTCCATCAGATGACGCTGATTTTGAGGCTAAGCTTACTGCCCAGGGATTTCCAGAGAGCTATAAGGATGATTTAAGGGCTATTCACGCGGAACATCCAAACTGGGAGTTTGAGGCTGTGCACACAGGCATAGAATGGAATACACTCCTTGCAAATGAGCTTAATAAGCAAGGGCAGGTCAAGAATTTAGTGTGGACCTCGAGTGCCTCACCAAATTATAACTGGAGAGCTACTAGTGTCGGTTATGATTGGTCAAATGATGTTTGGTATCCATACGATGGTACTAATTGGTTTGCGGCTTCTGATGCGCTTGTAACATATTATCTGGATCCAAGAACTTATTTGGATAGTGTTTTTATATTTGTATTTGAGAGCTTATCATATAGAGAAGGTATACATAATGAGCAGGGTGTTGAGGCTATCTTGAATGGAAGTTTTATGTACAACACCGTGGCACCGGGGGATACACAGGGCAGAACCTATGCACAGCTTGTTATGATTGCTGCAAAGGCAAGTGGGGTAAGTCCATATCATTTGGCATCCCGTATGAAACAGGAGATGGGTACAACCAGCAATGTATGTGCAACAGGCGGTTCATCCTCATATCCGGGAATATTTAATCTGTTTAATATTGGAGCTAGTGACACCGCAGGAGGAAATGCAGCTTTAAAAGGTTTAGAGTATGCATCCAAGTCAGGCTCTTACGGTAGACCATGGGATTCGGCAGAAAAAGCCATTACAGGTGGTGCACAATTTCTGGGAACAGGATATATAAATGTTGGACAGGATACATTGTATACTCAAAAATTCAATGTAACAAATAAAGGTAATCTTTTTTCACACCAATATATGACTAATGTGCAGGCTCCTTCTACAGAGTGTCAGTTTACTTACAATGCATATAAGTCAAACAATTTACTTGATTCAACTATGGTATTTAAGATTCCGGTATATCTAAATATGCCGGAGAAACCAGCTGTTAAGCCTTCAAGCTACGGCAGTCCAAATAATTGCCTCAAATCATTAAGTATTGATGGATATTCACTTACACCTACTTATGCAATAAACTCAACAAATGATTATTCACTCATTGTTTCACAAAATGTTGAGACTATAAATATCAATGCAACAACTGTTAATGCATCTGCAAGAATATCCGGTAGCACAGGGACAGTTAGTTTGGCTCAAGGTACAAATTACATCAATATTACTGTCACGGCTCCAAACGGCAACATAAGAACATATAAGTTAACTGTGGTTCGCGGAACGGCTACTCAAAATGGTAATGTAATAGAAAATACAAGTTTGGGTGATTTGAATGGAGATTCTAAGATATCTACAATAGATGTTATCATGATGAGACGAATTATTGTTGGCTTAGATGAACAGACAGAGGCTAATTTAGCTGCAGGAGACATCAATAAAGACGGAAAGATATCTACAATAGATGTTATTATGATGAGACGACATATCGTAGGATTAGAATACATTAACTAGTACCGTAGTGGAGGACTATATGAAGAAGATTTTAAAAAAAATAGCAGTTTATTTATTGCTAATAGGATTGTGTTTAAATAGTGTAACCTACACCACCAAAGCGGCTGGTGCTACAGTAACTATTGCATTATCATCAAGCTCTGTAAGCATAGGTAATACAGTAACAGTAACAGTAACTATAAGTGGAGCCGATGACAGCGTAATATATTTAACCTATGATTCGTCTATAATAGAAT
>SVED01000030.1 GCA_015057515.1 Lachnospiraceae bacterium | reverse complement strand
TAATAGAGTTATTGAATTGATGCCTGTGTGGACGAAGAGGGTAGTAAATAAATATAGTAACAAATGACTCTATATCAAGAAATATGAGATATAGGAAAAGGATGATTAATTTATGATGGATATTTGTATTTCGATTGAACAAACAGTTATAATATAGTGTGATCTAAAAAACAATATGGTTACTACAACCTATTAGGAGGTCCCCCCATGACCCACCCCAAAATACATTTCAAATACCACCCCAACATTTACGACCTAGACATTTTCCACGAAGCAGACGACGACTCATATCTCATTTGCCAGTGTTGCGGTCAGGAAACCAAATTATCCTACCGAACCATGTGCTCTCGGGAGAGTGTAGACTGCCTATGTCCCCAGTGCATAGCAAATGGCGATGCAGCTAAGAAGTTCAATGGTAAGTTTGTTCAATCAGCAGAGGATTTCAAGGTAAATGATGAGAATAAGCGGGAGGAGCTTTATTATAGAACTCCTGGCTATATTAGCTGGCAGGGGGAGTACTGGCTTGCTTGCTGTGAGGATTATTGTGCCTATATAGGGGAGGTGGGCACTAAAGAGCTGGAGGAAATGGGCATTGCAGATGAGGTTTTTGCAGAATATGACAGTAGAGACTATGGATATGAGGATGTGCGTGCTTATTTGGTAAAAGCAGGTTCTATGGCAGGGTATTTGTTCCAATGTCTACATTGCAAGAAATATCATCTGTGGGTGGATGCGGATTAGAAGCGGTACTTTTCTTTGGATCCAACAATCAATAGAATTAATATATTATGATTAAAATAATCCCAGAACTAGGATGCTAACATTTTTAGTATCTTGGTTCTGGGATTGGTTTTTATATTGACAAAATGGTAAATAGATACTACAATGAGAACAGGTGTTCTGGTAATTACGGGCGGTAGAAAGTGATTTAAATATATTATATCTAATTAATATCGCACCATTGGTGCGAGAAATGGAGGTGCGTATGGATAAAAAGAGAATTAGTCAAATAAAAGAACAGTTTGATCTTGTTATACAGAATGATGATACTGCTAATATTGAGTTTTGGTATGCACGTCAATTGATGCCATTGTTGGGGTATGAGCGCTGGGAGAATTTTGATAAGGCTATTTCGCGTGCTATAGAATCTTGTGAAACAAGTGGAATTGAAGTAACCGATCATTTTCGTGAGGTCACGAAAATGATAGAGACGGGGAAAGGAGCTCATAGGTCTGTTAAGGACTATATGTTAACGCGATATGCCTGTTATTTGATTGCTCAAAATGGTGATCCTAAGAAGGAAGAGATTGCATTTGCACAGAGCTATTTTGCTATTCAAACTAGAAAGCAGGAACTTATAGAAGAGAGGATTGCTTTCATAGAACGCACTGAGGCCAGGGGAAGATTAAGAGAGTCGGAGAAACGTCTTTCACAAAATATTTACGAACGAGGTGTTGATGATGCAGGTTTTGGACGTATTCGTTCTAGAGGAGATCAGGCACTTTTCGGAGGTAATACTACTCAGGATATGAAACATCGTCTAGGTGTTAAGGAAAATAGACCTCTTGCTGACTTTTTGCCCACATTAACAATTGCTGCTAAGAATTTAGCAACAGAGATGACTAATTACAATGTAGAAGAAAAAGATTTGATGGGAGAGAGTGCGATAACAGGAGAGCATGTTCAGAATAATCTTTCGGTTCGAGATATGCTTGGAAAGCGTGGAATTAAGCCAGAGGAACTTCCGCCATCTGAGGATATAAAAAAACTTGAACGTCGAGTAAAATCACAAGAAAAGAAATTAGCAGAACAGGCGGGTAGATTGCCGGAGACTAGATAATATATTATTTGAACACATAAATTACCTGTGGAGATTTTTCCATAATGGTTCTGATAGAAACTAATGAATAGTATTTAATAAACCCAGCGTGGGTACTGCTTGGTGCAGTGCTTGCGCTGGGTTTTACTAATCTATTTTTGCATTTTTACTCTTTCGGTGGCGTCTTCTAGAGTTAGTCCGTATTTGTTAACAACCTGCTCTATGATTTGATTTTCAGGAATGTTAAGTTCTTTTAGAGTAGCGATTAAAGTGGATATGCCATTTGTTCGTTCTTCTTGTTTGCCTTCCGCTCTTCCTTCTGCTTTGCTGTCTTCCTTCAAGGTGTCCTCATGAAGCTTTGCGTTATATTCAAATATACTCATACTCACAACCTCATTTCTGTTCTTTTTTAGAAAATCAGCTAATACATCTTTGCGTATTGACTTAGGCTATTTGTCGTGTTATTATAACCATAAGAAAAGGTGCTACCGATAGATGGTTGACCTTTGTTTATAGTTACTACAAAAATAGCAACCGTTATCTTTGGTCGGAGTGGTTGCTATTTTTGTGCTCTTTTATTGTTAGTAGAATAGAGATAATTGTGATAATAATACTCATCACAGTTACCACAATTCCGACAATGTCAAGAATCATCAAAAACCCTTCATTTACCCTGAGTATATATTAACACAATGCGATATGGTTGTAAACATAAAAAGAACGCATAGAGTGCAGAAACATTTTCGGTATTTTCCCATAAAAAGTCCAACTTCATCCGTATATTAATCATAGACAATATAATCAATGCAAATATTAGGAGGAGCATATATGAATTTTCTTAAGATACACCATAATTTAAATAGTATTTCAAAGCTGGTTATAACTTTTTTATTATCCGTATCATTATCATTTATACAAACTCAGCCTGTTTTAGCTAAGAGTGACTCTAAGGGTGACTCAGACCAACCAGACATAGTCTTAGTTCGACGCCATTCTAACTGGGCATGGGGGTATAGTGATTATGGTATTTTTATAGACGAAGAAGGAAATATATATTCTTTCAACTTTGGAGATTCTGTTGAAGGAGGATATCCGGATATGGAAGATGTACCCTCTGATGGTGAGTTGTTAGAGATATTGGGCGAGCTACAGGAAACAACAAAACCCACAGATAAGGCTAACAAATTAATTGTATTCATATGTGATATCCTTGCCGAAGGAGTAGATGTAAATGCAGAGCTTACCTCTGAACATACAGCCTGTGATGCAGGTCAGGATACATTATACGTGGTAAATAATTCAGGACAATTGATTGAAATTTCCTCCTATGGCGATAACACCAAACATAGGGAATGTCCCGTTGCCAAAATAATTGATAAATTATATAATACGTTTATTGAGGATATAACATTTTAATAATAAAAAAATTGTTGAGTTTTTTTCGAAAAAACCCAACAATTTTTTTATTTGTTTAGTCTATATATATGTAAAACGAAAAATGAACTAAGAATTGTTCAAAAAAATAATCATTAAGGAGAGACAAAATGAAGAAAAAATTATTTTACAAAATGAAAAAATTAGCTACAATAGGTGTGGTAAGTGCATTAGCATTAAGTCTTGTTGCTTGTGGTACAAAGAGTGACAAGGAAGATGGTGATGACAGTAAAAAAACTGAAGAAATAGTTAAAGAAGAAATGCCTGAAGAGACAAAGAAAATAGTTGGTCGTTGGGCGGTATTAGATAACGCTGGCTCTCAGATTTTAGATTTTTATAGCGACGGTACAGGCTGGACAAATGTATATAGTACAGACAAAACAGATGATTATGAAGGCGCCTACTTAGAGTGGGAATATGATGCCAACACTCAGAAATATGTGGTATATGTAGCTCAATATGTTGAATACAAAAATTTTACAGAATATGATGATAATGATATAAGAGTATGGGAAAAAGAGTTTACTATAGAGGATTTTACAACTCCTACAGAGGATGACAACGTATCCTATGCAGTGGGAGAAGGGGTTCAGATTAATCTTGGTAGATATGGTTCCCCATCTCTTAGATGTGTAAGAATTGAAGACTGTATAACTGACCCATTTCCACTTGCACCAGCTGATTCATCTGCAAAGACTGTTCCAGATTTTGAAGATGGAAAAGAATATAAGGTTCCTGCAGAGTTAGGTGCAGACAGTATCGCTACATATAAAGCAGATCCAAGTGCATATTTAGATAATTTAAATCCAGCCACAGAGTAAGGAGATAGAAAATGAAAGAAAAACAACTTATAAAGCTAGTAGAAGCTATGGCTACTGGCGATGATAAAGCTTTTGAAAAAATATACAAGCAGACTAGTAACAACATTTATTTTATCTGTATGAGTTTTCTTCACAATGAGGAGGATGCAAAGGATATTATGCAGGATACCTATATTTCTGCATATCAATATATTTCACAGCTGAAGGAAAAGGAAAAATTTATACCATGGCTTAGTCAGATAGCGGTTAATAAGTGTAAGAGTTATTTGATCAGAACTACACCTTTGCTGATAGATGACCAAGAATTTGTAAATGTCAGATTTGAAGAAAATGAAAATTTTCTGCCGGAAGAATACATAACCAAAAAAGAGAAAAGAAAGATTGTTATGGATATTATGAGAAACACACTTTCCGATATCCAGTACCAGACAGTTATTTTATATTATTTCAATGGCCTGTCTGTGTATGAGGTAGCGGATATTATGGAATGCCCACCTGGTACAGTTACCTATCGTTTAAGCGTTGCCAGAGCCAAGATTAAGGATGGTGTAATGGCATATGAGAACAAGTACGATGAAAAGCTCTATGCTTCAGCAGGTGTACCATTCCTTGCAAGTCTTTTTGCGGCAGAGGTTATAGGTCTACAGGCACCAAATGTATTCCCTCAGATTGTGTCTACCCTATCAGGAACTGGAGTTACAGGGGTTGCTGCAAATACAGCTATAGGAGTAGCGACCAAGACAGGATTTGGTGCACTTAAAGCTAAGATAGCTGTAGGACTTGCGGCAACCGCTATAGCAGGTGCAGGAGCAGCGGCCATTATTATCCACAACAATAGTGATGATAAAAAAGAGCCAACAAACTATGAACGATTTGAAGAGATGAATTATGTTGCACTTGTGGATTATTTCAAAGAGGAATATGGTTTCGTTGAAGATATGACTTTTGAATCTAGAGATGAAGAGGATGAAAAGACTATATATTTTTTGGTTAAGGAAAAAAACAACGAAAGATTAAGGCTTCAGATAGAAGTTCCTTTTGGTTCGGATATGCCAAATCTCATAGTGGTATGTAGATATGCCCAGAATTTTAACGAAGATTATGATGAGTGGGTAGATGTGTCTTCCTTTGTTTGTGCTAGTGACGAGGAAAGAGAAGAACTTAAGGATTTTATGCTAAATCATAGCGATGAAGAAAGAGTTATTGGCGAATATAAATATAAAGCTATGTTTGGTGGTGGATATGCATCTGATGGAGAGAGTGCAAGGTATTTGGTTGTATATTTAAATTGGAATGAATAATAACGTATGATTATAGTTGGAATAGACGGTTAACACAATCATTACGACATATTTGTTTGACACCTAAACAACCATATTCTATAATCAAAGATAATTAAGAAATATTTTCATTTTTTAATCTGATTTTAATCTTTCTTCTATTTTAGATTAATTTTTGGGTAGTATTATACAGCCATAAGGTTGATACACCTTGAGAGAAAGAGGATTAAATATCAGAAAGGAAGTTTTATTATGGACAATTTTGAAAAAGTAGAAAAGTTAAGAGAGAAAACAGGTGTAACTTACGAGGAGGCTAAAAGAGCGTTAGATGCATGTGACTATGATATGTTAGATGCAGTTATCTATTTAGAAAAACTCGGTAAGGTGGCTGCACCAACTACTTCAAGTTATACTACAACACCAGACAATGCACCTTCACAGGAGTTTGCAAGAGCACAGAAGACTTACGAGGAGGATTGTAACAGAACTTCTGCCAGTGATGCGTTTAACAGTTTTTTTGATTGGTGTAGAAGAGCTATTAAGAAGGGCTGTGAGACAAGCTTTAACGTAGTAAAGGAAGGCAAGAAACTTATGTCTATTCCAGTGATTATTTTGGTATTTGCATTGATTTTACTTATGCCAATTACAGTTATTTTACTTATCGTTGGATTGTTTTGTGATTGTAAGTACTACTTTGAAGGATTTAATACAACTGTAGATATCAATGATTTGTGTGACAAGGCATCTGAGGCTTGTACTAACGCAAAGAATGATATACAGGGTAACAAATAATTAGGAGATACTATGGCGAATAAAATACTTATTGTGGAAGATGAAGTAAATATTGCTAGATTCGTAGAATTAGAGCTTATTCATGAGGGCAATGAGGTTGATAAAGCATATGATGGTAGAGAGGGCTTAGACAAAGCCCTTTCTTCTGATTATGATTTAATCCTCTTGGATGTCATGCTACCAAAGCTAAATGGTTTAGAGGTTCTAAGGCGAATCAGAATGGAGAAGGAAACCCCGGTTATAATGCTTACTGCCAGAGATGCTGTTATGGACAAAGTATCCGGTCTTGATGCAGGGGCAGATGACTATATTACTAAACCATTTGCTATTGAGGAGCTATTGGCCAGAATAAGAGTTGCATTAAAAAAGAAAAGTGGAGTAACTCAGGCTACCCACAAGCTTACAATAAAAGAGGTTACATTAGATGAGGATAGACATGAAGTAATTGTTCGTGGTGAAAATGTTGAACTTACCAATAGAGAATTTGAGCTTTTACATATGCTTATGGTAAACAAAAACATAGTTTTACAAAGGGAAAAGCTTATGAATGAGGTTTGTGGTTATGATTATATGGGCGAGACCAACATTATAGATGTATATGTAAGATATTTGAGAACCAAGATAGATGACAAATTCGGCATCAAGCTAATTCAAACAGTTCGCGGTGTTGGATATGTGATAAAGGATGATTAATTATGAATGAAAGCAGACGAACAACATCCATTGCCAGAAGGATTAATGGATCTTTTTGGCGCAAGCGTTTGTTTGATGTGATTCTTGTGGATATACTTCTTGTGGCGCTTGCTTTTGGAACATTTGCATATTGGAGATATGAGCAGCTACCACCTGGTGAAAATGTTGAAAAAATGTATTTCACTTCAGAGGGTGGATACAATGATTTGCAATTTGTTATTAGAACAGAGGAGGGAGAAATATACCCTTATCAGGTTCGTCAGGTTGCGGATTATTTGATTTTGCCTGCTCTTGTTTTGGTTACCCTTCAGCTTGTGCATTTATTTTTTTCCTTATTCGGAACAGGGGAGATACGTCGTAAGCTTAGACCCCTTAATGACCTGGCTATAAAGGCGGAGCAGCTTAGTTCAATGCCTTTTGACGCAGCTAAATTTGAAAATCTTGAGCATGCCATAGAAAATGTTTCACCTGATGCACCGAATGCGCGTATATCCACGGGTGACAAGGATTTGCAGAGTATAGAAGTGGCATTGAATAACCTGTTGTATCGTATGAAAGAAACACAAAAGCAACAGTCCAGATTCGTATCGGATGCTTCTCATGAGCTTCGTACCCCGATTTCTGTTATTCAGGGCTATGTAAATATGTTAGACAGATGGGGAAAGGAAGATGATAAAATCTTGGAGGAGTCTATTGAAGCCCTAAAGAATGAGTCTCAGCATATGAAGGATTTAATTGAGCAGCTTTTGTTTTTGGCCAGGGGTGACAGTGGACGAAATACTCTCAATTACACAGACTTTGACCTAAACGAGGTGATTAAAGAGGTTTGGGAAGAGTCTCTTATGATTGATGAGAACCACAGATATGAGTTTGTAAATCAATTAGGAAATGTTGTTGATGAAGAAGGTGTTATTCATAATCCACCTGCAATGGTGCATGGAGACATGGCTATGATAAAACAGTCAGTCCGCATTTTTGTGCAAAATGCTTCCAAGTACTCTAATCAAGGTGATACCATTAAATTTATGGTTAAAGCAGAAAATGGCATGGTGAGTTATATTGTACAAGATGAAGGTATTGGAATGGCTGATACAGAAGTGGTTCACATTTTTGAGAGATTCTATCGTTCGGATGAAGCAAGAAATGGGGAAACAGGAGGTTCTGGTCTTGGATTGTCAATAGCAAAGTGGATTGTTGATGCCCACGAAGGTACCATAGATGTTTTAAGTAGACCGGATATAGGTACCAGATTTACCATTACTTTCAAGGAAAATATATTATAGCAAAATAAAACATACGGATATAAGCAATAGTTGTTTATATCCGTATGTTTTTGTATTTCATTAATTTATTATATTACAATACCTTAGATAAGAACTCTTTAAGTCTAGGGTTCTTTGGATTGCCAAAGAATTCTTCAGGAGGGGCACTTTCAAGTATCTGACCCTCATCAATAAAGATAACCTTGTTGGCAACCTCTCTTGCAAAGCCCATCTCATGAGTTACGATTATCATAGTCATACCATCTTTGGCAAGAGATTTCATAAGGTCAAGAACTTCACCGACCATTTCCGGATCAAGAGCACTGGTTGGCTCATCGAATAATATCACATCAGGGTTCATAGCCAGAGAACGAACGATGGCAACACGTTGTTTTTGACCACCTGAAAGAGTTGAAGGGTAAACATCGGCCTTATCAGCAAGACCTATGCGCTCAAGGAGCTCTAATGCCTGTGCTCTGGCTTCTTCTTTGATTGCCTTCTTTGTGGTAGTTCTTTCTGATTTTTTTGTTTTCTTAAGCTCCTTGCATTTTACGTAAACAGGAGCAAGCATAATGTTTTCAATAACAGTTTTGTTGTTAAATAGATTGAAGTGCTGGAAAACCATACCCATATGTCTTCTGTGGATATTGATGTCAACTTTAGGGTCCGCAATATCCACGCCGTTGAAGATAATCTGTCCGCCGGTTGGGTCCTCCATACAGTTTAAGCATCTAAGAAATGTACTTTTACCGGAACCTGATGGACCGATAACGCAGATGATGTCGCCTTTTTCAATCTTAACATCTATACCATTTAAAACCTTGTTGTCGCCGAAGGTTTTTTCAAGATTAATTACGTCTATCACTTTTTCTCAGGCTCCTTTCCATAAGTTTAATTCCAAGACTAATAAGTAGTACAAGAACAATATAAATAACAGCCATAACAAGATATGGAACCATAAACTCGTAACTGTTACTTCCGATGTAGTTAAATGCAACATAAAGGTCGGCAGCACCGATAAAGCTTACCACAGATGTTTCCTTTATCAGAGCAATGAACTCGTTACCTAAGGTAGGAAGGATATTCTTTACAGCCTGTGGAATAACAATCTTCATCATAGTTGTGCCAAAGCTAAGACCAACGGCACGACCTGCCTCCATCTGACCAGGGTCTACAGACTGGATACCGCTTCTCATAATCTCTGATATGTAAGCACCACTGTTTAGACCGAATACTAAAATTGCTACATTTACGCCAGTCATATGGATGTTCATAATCGGTAACATTACATAGTAAAATACAAGTAGCTGAACTACGATAGGTGTTCCTCTAAAAAGTCCTACATAGAAACTACATATACCATTTAGAATACGAGGAAGAACCTTGTATTTAGGAATAACTCTCACAGTTGCAATAACAGTACCAATAAGAATACCAATGATAAGACCTATGATGGCGATAATGAGTGTGTTCTTAAGTCCTTCCACAACCCGCTTGTAGCCGTCCTGCTCTATAAATATCTCCTTGAACTTTTCAACCTTACGTTTAAAGCTTCCATCTGAGATACCTAACATATCGTTGATAGATTCAGTAATGCATGTAGCTGGCGCAGAGTCAATGATTACATAGTCAATGTTTCCGTTAAGCAAATCCTGAACGGCAAGTGAACCATTTTTATAACCTATAGTCTGGGCAGGGAAACCTGCAAATCCCCAGCTTTCGTCACCCTCGCTGTAGAACTGACCTGTGGTACCGTTCTGAACACCAATCTTGATGTCCTCACCCTTTGCAGTGAGAACTGCTTCAATATCAGGCACAGACTTACAATCATCAAAGGAAGTATCGTTGGACTTGATGATAAGCTTCTGGGCTGCGTTATAATATGGGTCAGAGAAATTCACATATTCTTTACGGTCTTCTTTGATGGTAAGACCAGCCATAGCAATATCGCACTTTTGTTGACCTACTGAAAGACATACAGCGTCGAATTCCATATTTTGAATAACCAGCTCTAATCCGAGATAATCCGCAAGCTGTGCAGCAATCTCCATATCGATACCGTAATAATTATCACCCTCCATATATTCGAAAGGTTCAAAGGCTGCGTTGGTAGCCACCACAAGCTGATCCTTGTTTGGATCATATTCTGCAGACTTAACAGCAACTGGTGTACCGTCACCAAAATAGTTGTTACAGATTTTGTCAAATGTACCATTTGCTTTGATTTGAGCGATAAAGGAATTTACATCCTCTAAAAGCTCGGGTTGGTTCTTGTCAACTCCAAATGCATACTCCTCAATGGTAAGATCCATCTCTACAATCTTGGCAGTGACAACCTCCTGGCCAGTTACATTTTCACTGTCCTTTTTGCCACATCCTGTTAGTATAGATAGCATCATTACGAGGGAGAGAGTAAGAAACAAGAGCTTTTTCATTTTCTTCATAAAAGACTCCTCTCATGTGTATTTTGCGTTAAATATCATATGTCGAATATATCACGGAAAGGGCAAAAAATCAATTAAACTAAAATAATTAACGATAAACGATAAAAAAGTATTGACAAATGTAAAAAATAACAGTATAGTTAATTTAACGATAAACATTAAATATTTATCACTTATAATACTAAATTATATTTTTTAATTTAAAAAGGAGAGAAGATTATGAAAGAAAAAGCAATTCAAAACGTGAACAAGATTGGCAAAGTAGGTAACATTATTGCGCAGATTATGAAAGTAATACTTATCGTTGGACTTGTTATATGTGTAGTAGCAACTATTGCATTAGTGGTTTTGCCAGATCATATGATTGGAATGAAGGTTAAAGGTGAGGCAGAGATAAGCATTGACTTATCTGAATTTGATGCGAAATTTGATGAAGATGATGCGGTTATGATTAAGGAAGAGATTGAATCTGGAAACGCAGATATTGATATTAATGGTCTTGACTTTAATGCTACGGCAGTAGAAGTAGGAGAATCAGGTTTTGACATGTTGGCTACAGCAGAATCAAGATTTGTCAATTTAAAGGATTTGTTTATAATAATGCTTGCTGCCACTTTAACAATTTTGTGTACATTGATTACTACTATATTTGCAGGTAGATTGTGTAAGGAATTTAGTCAGTGTGAGACACCATTTTCTTCCGAAGTAACTGACTCAATGCAGAAATTGGCATTGTCACTTATACCATGGTGTCTTATGTCTGGAGTTGCCGAAGGTCTTGTGGACAGCATTTTATCCAATAAGGTATCAGTGCTGGTTGGTGTAGATTTGGGTGTCGTTTTTGCTATTGTAATTATTTTAGTGCTGGTTCAGATATTTAAGTATGGAGCGATTCTTCAGCAAGAATCTGATGAGACTTTGTAGGATGGTGAATGTATGGGTAAAATTGTACTTAGATTAGATCGAGTTATGGCGGATAGAAAAATAAGTTTAAATGAGTTGTCTGAAAAAGTAGGTGTATCGAATGTAAACTTATCCAAAATGAAAACAGGTAAGATAAGTGCTATTAGATTTTCTACTTTAGAGGCGATATGTGAAGTTCTTGAATGTCAGCCCGGGGATATTTTAGAATATGACGTAGATGCTATAGAATAATTTTTTACAAATTTTATTAAAAATGTAATAAAAAACTTTAAAAACCCCTAAGAAATGTGTTAATATATTTTTTAGGGGTTTTTAAAGTATACAGTTTGAATTTTACGATAGACAAGAGGTAAGGGGTGTACACATGTTAAGATTTGTTTTTGTGATTATTGTCTCTATTCCTTTTATAATTCATTTGTATGTAAAGGGAGCATATATAGAGAAACATAGTGAAAAGTATACTGAGCAGGAACGATATAGTCTGGCAAGACGAATATGTAACAGACTTATGAAAAATGCTAATATACGTACCAACGTATATGGTGAGGAGAACCTTCCGGAAAATGGAGGATATGTAATGTATTCTAACCATCAGGGTAAGTTTGATGCGGTAGGTATTATATATAGCCATGAAGAACCATGTACTGTTGTTATGGATGAAGAGCGTTCTCGTATACCTATTATGAAACCTTTTCTTAAGCTGATACAGGGCAGAACTCTTAATAAAGCAGATATCAAGTCACAGGCTAAAACTATTAAAGGTATTGTTGAGGAAGTGCTTGATGGCAGAAGATACATTATATTCCCTGAGGGTGGTTATGACCACAATGGCAATGAAGTGAGAGACTTCCAATCAGGTTCCTTCAAATGTTCAATAAGAAGTAAAACACCTATAGTTCCCGTTGCTTTGGTGGATTCATACAAACCATTTGAGATTAATTCATTAAAGAGAGTTACAACACAGGTTCATTTTCTTAAGCCAATAAATTATGAGGACTATAAAGAACTTAGCACTGCAGAGATTGCAGAGATGGTTAGAGATAGAATAAAAGAAAAAATAAAGCTCGCAACACGTTAAGTGTTGTGAGCTTTATTTTTGTTATTTGAATTATTAGCATTTAGAAGATTTCTTGTTACATACTATAATACCAGCCGCTGATATGATAAGAAGAGCAAACATAAGTGCAATTGGTGTCATATCACCTGTGCTTGCGGCTGCATCTGAATTGTCATCTGTATCTTCAGTAGTTGGAGCTTCAGTAGTTGTGACATCTGCAGGCTTTTGCTCTGTGGTAGCCTCGGTGGTTTCTTCTGTGGTAGTTATAACTTCTTCTGTGGTGGTTGTAACTTCTTCTGTAGTAGCCTCAGTTGTTTCCTCTGTTGTAGGCTCTTTAGGAGCTGCTTTGGAAGTGACTGTATATGTAACAGTAATTGTTCCGTCCTGGTTGATGGTAACAGTTGCAACCTCGCCGTTTATAGTAGCAGTAGTTGTACTATCAAAATAGTAACCGTCAGCAGGAGAAACAGTAATTGATGCAGTGTAATCAACTTCCGCTTCAGCAACGCCATTTACACCAGCCGGCGACCAAGTTGTAGCAGTGAGAGTATCTACACATTCATCAGATGAAGTAGCTGTTGTATCAAATGCCTTATCCTCAACAGGTGTGTCAACACCGGTAATAGCAACTGTAGCTGCAAGAGTGATTTCCCGGATAAGGACGTAAGAATTATCGGTATAGGTTGCTTCTGTAGTCATCTCAGTGTCTGTTGCCTTGATAGCATCGGTTGCTGTGTTACCATAGAGTACCTCAAAGGTAGTTGAAGTACCAAGGGTAGGCAAACTACTAGATGCTATAGAATTAGATGCTGTAGTGTTTGCTGAAAGCTCAGCTTTACCACCATTAACTGTAAAGCTAGGTGTATTCATTGCTATTGAAGTTGTAGGAGCTGAGCAGGTAGCCTTTAATGAAGCATGGTCATTTATAGATATTGAACCATTGTAACCACTATTTATACCATAAGAAGTACCATTGCTATTTGCAGTGGCATCTACAGCACTTTCACCATTCATAGTAAGGCTGGCATTTACACCAGTAGCCATAATATTACCAGTTGAAACTATGGTTATTTCGCTGGCATCGTTGGTAGTAAGAGAGTTGCCATTTATACCATAAGCAACATTGTCTGCTGCTGATACGGAAATGTTAATAGATGCTGTGTCGTTAGTTGTAATGCTAGCACCCTGATTGCTTGCGCGTAAACCGTTGGCTGTTGTGCAGGAACCAAGCGCGATAGTTATTGATGTGTCGTTAGATAGGCTTGTAGTTTTATCGGACTGTAGACCTGTTGAAAAACTAGTGGTGTCGCATACATCTATATTCATACTGGCATTGTCTGTCATAGTTAAATTTTGGTCAGCGTAGATTCCGTAAAGTGACCCGGATGGGATTTGTGGTGCAGTACCATTTTCTATGATAGCATCAATTGTTGAGCTTTCAGACATAGTAAGCTCGTTACCAGAATAAACGCTATATGTGGATCCTGATGAACCATAAGCAGTTGCAGTTATTGCGGCATTATCTGACATAGTTAAGCCATAGGTAGAAATGCCATATGACGATGTTGAATTTTTGCCGTTTGTTGCAATTAGTTTTGCATCCCCGGAAAGTGTAGTTGAGGAGTTGTTTTGGATACCACAACTATAGCTATTGGAATTGGCTGCCGTGGCTGTTACTGTGGCATCTTCAATAGTTGATGAACCACTAGTGTATATTCCGTAAGAATTATAGTAGCCATAATCAGATTTTGCTGTTAAGCTAGTGTCTTCTCCGGAAATATCAAAACCACTAGATGTGTATAATCCATAAGAAGTATCACTAGATTCTCCTCCTTTTGTGGAAACAGTTGTACCACTGGATAAAGTGGTTTTGCCTTGAATATACATGCCGGCAGAGGTGCTTGTAGATATTCCTGTTACAGTGCTGGTAACAGTAGAAGTACCACTAGCTGTAAAGCCTTTTGCATATATACCATATGCTCTGGTAGTGTTTGCATTTACGCTTACGTTTAAGTTGGAACTATCTGAAATAGAGGCTGTATTAGCAATTTGTACTCCGGTAAGGTAGGCTGATGAGTTATTACCCATACCATTGCCTAAAGTAACAGATAGGTTTGATGTACCATTTAGTATTAGACCGTCAGCGGAAGAGTTTGTTAACTGTAATCCGAGTGAAGTAACATTTCTTAAATCGGAAACGTTACCCACTGAGACATCTATATCAGTATCTGTGGCGGTAAGTGATTTTGCCTGTATACCGTTAGGACAGTATGAGTTAGCAACATTAATGGATATTTGACCGGTTGTATTAAATGAAATAGGCCAAGATGAAGTATTGATTCCGTATGTAGTTGAATTATTACCGGAAGGTGTTCCTATACTTATGTCCAAAGTTGCATTGTCTATGACTTTTATAAAAGCATCAGAGTTATTACTTCCATTAACGATACCGTTTACATTTGATTTAGCTTTTGCAAGGTTAATGTCTAAGGTAGCATCGTCCTTTACTGTTAAAGAATTGTATAGGTATAAACCATTAACACCGGATTTGTCGGAGTTGTTTATAACCGTAAGCTGTGCCAAGCCACCTATGGTAAGATTTTTAACTTGGACTGCACTAAAAAATGATGCAGTATCTGTGCCTACAGTTAAAGAACCATCACCACTAATATTAAAATCAGCTTTGTCACCATATATACAATATTGCTGATTGGAGTCGGTTTCACTTTTTATACTGTTTGAGCCAGATAAAATAATATTAACTGTGGATTCTCCTGTAATAGCTAAACCATATCTGAAATCACCACTTGTGTTTGTATCAGTTATTGTGGCATTAAAATTGTTCAAATAAATGGTCTGTTCTGTTGCAGAGGTCCATACAATCTTAGCCTGGTAGTTGGTCTCATCACCAGCTTCAACAACTGAGTTGCTTGAAACCTGAAAAAACTTTGTTTCAGGATAAGTACTAGGCGCAGTATACGTATAATTCAATAAAGTAATTGATGTAGCTGCGGCCTTGGAATTCAGTGGCTTTTGTGCACTAAAACTGCATATAAGCAGTATGAGACAAGAAAGTACAACCACTATTTTTTTGAGTTGTTTACGTGCGTTCATCCTTTTCCCCCTTGTTATTAATTAAAATACAATCCATTTTATTATATAATACGACACAAAATAAGAGAAGACATATTGTACAAATATAATAGAGAAATAAAAATTTAGTCATTTTGAACATAATATCTTGTGCAAGATGACAAAAAACATTTCCAAATTATTATAGTATGAATATTTTTAACTCTATGATATAATCATATGGAAAAATACATTATATAAGGTTTGCCTTGTTGAAGTGTGTTAGAGGCAGACTGTGTACGGAGGTTTATATGAAGAAAATAGCGGTTAGTTTATTATGCCTGGTAATGATGTTTGCCTTTGTTGGATGTGGCAAGGAAGAAAAGAAAAATGAAAAGACAGAAGAATCAGTTCAGATTACAGATTCTTTAGAAATACTAACAACAGTATGGAATAGTTATGGTGAAAATGAAAAATTTGCTATAGCAGGTAGTGATTACAATAATTCAGTTATGGATGCACCAGGAGCATTTGATGTAAGCGATGCAGAATCTTTAGATGCCATATTAGGAGTTCCTGCTGATAAGACTACTATGATAGATGGGGCAGCATCAATTATGCATATGATGAATGCAAACACATTTACTGCAGGAGCATATCATTTGGCTGACAGTGCCAGTATGGATGATTTTACAGCAGGCTTAAAAGACAATATAATGAACAGACAATGGATGTGTGGTTTTCCTGACACACTTATTATAGTATCTATTGGAAATGAGTATGTGGTATCAGCCTTTGGAGCAGCTGATGTTATAGACACTTTTAAGGCAAAGCTTACTACTTCATATCCAATGGCAGAGATTGTTTATGAGGAGAGTTTGGCACAGTGATATTTTCCACAATCACATTTTTATACTATTTTCTCCCTGTAGCATTGATGGTGTATTTTGTTGTGCCGTCAGCACTAAAGAATTTAGTTTTAGTTGTAGCAAGTCTTATATTTTATGCATGGGGAGAACCAAAGTATGTGTATCTTATGATTGCACTGGTGATTATAGGATATATTGCAGGTATAGTTATTCATAAGTACAGAGGAAAAACACTAGGTAAGGTGACTTATCTGGTGTCTCTTCTTCTGTGCTTTTTTGCATTGGGATTTTTCAAATATGCAGATTTTTTTATTGAGAGCTTTGGTAGGGTAACAGGTATATCCGTTAAGCTTTTAGGCATAGCTCTTCCGATAGGTATTAGTTTTTATGTATTTCAGTTGGTGAGTTATCTTGTGGAAGTAAAACGAGAAAATGTGGCACCACAAAAAAACATAATAAACATGTTTGCCTATGTAACAATGTTTCCACAGCTTATAGCAGGACCTATTGTCAGGTACAATCAAATTGAGAAGCAGCTTGTAAGCAGGACCTACAATTTGGAGAAAATACGAGCAGGTATAACTAGATTTGCCCTTGGTTTGGGTAAAAAAGTTCTTATAGCCAATCAGTTAGCGGAATTATGTGACATAATTAAAGCCTCACATGACAAGTCAATTTTGTTTATGTGGATTTATGGAGTGGCTACAGCTTTATATATTTATTATGATTTCTCTGGATATAGTGATATGGCTATAGGCCTTGGAAGTATACTGGGCTTTAATTTTCCAGAAAACTTCAATTATCCATTTATATCAGGAAGTATTACAGAGTTCTGGAGACGTTGGCACATGACTTTAGGAGGATGGTTTAGAGACTATGTATATATTCCTATGGGGGGTAATCGTGTGGGAATATGTCGCCTTATACTCAATATTTTAACAGTGTGGATGTTGACAGGATTATGGCATGGTGCAGCCACAAACTTTTTGCTGTGGGGACTTTTGTTTGGTGTGATTTTACTCATTGAAAAATTATGGCTTGGAAAAAAATTGGAAAAGACATTGGTGTTAAAACATGTATATGTTTTGTTACTTCTTGTGTTTACATTTGTGATATTTGCGGCAGATAACGTTGGGGCTGGATTTGAGCAAATCGGTGGAATGTTCGGACTTGGTGGTTTGCCACTAAGCAGTTTGGAGACAAAATACTATTTTAGAAGTTACATTAGCGTATTATTAATGGCTGTATTGGGGGCAACTCCGCTTATAAAAGATATGTTTGGCAAATTAAAGAAAAATATTTCAGAAAAATGGTTGGCTTTTGTGGAGCCTGCTTTGGTAATAGCTATACTAGCTTTATCAACCGCGTATATCGTAGATGGATCCTTCAATCCATTTCTGTATTTTAGATTTTAATGGAGGGCTAAAAAATGAACAAGGAAATATCCAATATAAAAGGTGCTCTCTGGGACAGAATTGCTGTGACCATAATAGTTATGTTCTTTGGTGGTTTTGCTATTTTGACATGGTTTAAGCCTGTTAGTGATATGTCTGTAGAAGAAAGACGTAAGCTAAAAGATAAGCCTTCTTTTTCTGTAGAAAAAATTGTATCTGGACAATATATGAAAGAATTTGAAGAATATGCCTTGGATCAAATACCCCTTAGGCAGAATTTTAGAGAGATAAAGGCTTTATATGGAACCTATGTCTTAGGTCAGTTGGATAATAATGAGTTGACAATTTTTGAGGGCCATATAATCAATATGGAGCACACTTTAGATGAAAACTCTCTGGAATATGCGGCGAATAGATTTAATACCATATATGACAAGTATTTGTCTGATAAAAACATCAATGTATATATGTCTATTATACCAGACAAAAACTATTTTAATGGAAGGGATTATACGTTAAAATATGACTATGAGTATTTGGTTGAGAAAATGTGTAATGATGTAGAAAATCAAACTTATATCGATATATTTTCTCTGTTGGATTTAGAAGATTATTACAGAACAGATCCCCATTTAAGACAAGAAAATATTGTTGATGTGGCAGCAAAATTAGCTGAGTCTATGGGAACAAGCATTTCTACAGATTATGAACAAGTTCAGGTAACAAAAGAATTTTATGGAACATACTATGGTCAGATGGCTTTGCCTGTTAAAGGAGAAGAAATGTCCTATTTGACCAATGATATAGTATCAAATTGCACAGTTTACGATTACGAGAATAATAGAGATATAGATATGTATAATCTTGATGCTGTAAGTGGTAATGACCCTTATGAAATGTATTTGTATGGACCGTTATCCCTTATAACTATTACAAATCCTAAAGCAGACAATGAAAAAGAGCTTATCATATTTAGAGATTCCTTTGCTAGCTCAGTTGCCCCTATGTTGGCGACAGCTTATAATAAGGTGACATTGGTTGACATAAGATATGTTAGCCCGGAATATCTGGGGAATTTTATAGAGTTCAATGAACAGGATGTACTGTTTTTATATAGTACATCAGTATTAAATAATAGTGAGACTATAAAATAGAAGCCTAGGGTAGTTGACATAATATGGAGGAAGGGTATGGAGTTTCAGGCAATTGTATTTGACATGGATGGAGTTATATTTGATTCCGAAACAAAGGTAGTAGAGTGTTGGAAGGTTATTGCAGATAAGTACAATATACCGAATATTGAGGAAACATGTCGTGAGTGTTTTGGGTGTAATCAAATAGTTGCAAAAGAGAAATTTCTTCTTCGCTATGGGAAGGATTTTCCTTACACTGAATTAAAAAAAGAGATGTCAGATCTTTTTCATTCACGATATGACAAGGGTAGACTGCCTATGAAACCCGGAGTGATTGAGCTGCTTTCTTATCTAAAAAATAATAACAAAAAGATTGCCCTGGCCTCATCTACAAGAAGAGAGGTAGTTACAAGGGAACTACGGGATGCTGGCATTTTAAATTATTTTGATGCGGTTATATGCGGTGATATGGTGACAAAAAGTAAGCCAGAACCGGATATATTTTTAAAGGCTTGTGAGGAACTTAAGATTGAACCTGGGAAAGCTTTTGCCATAGAGGACTCACATAACGGAATAAAAGCTGCAGCAAAAGGAGGTCTTAATCCTATTATGGTACCAGATTTGATGCCAGTTAACCATGAGATGAAGGAATTATGTACAGTTATATTGAACTCTCTTTTGGAAGTGAAAATTTACTTCCAAAACTTGTGTAATAATTCATAATTAAAAAAGTAACATAATTTAAAACTTAGATAGTACATATCTATGCTTTAAATTATGTTACTTTTTTGTTTATAGAGTAATTAACTCCTTCTTTCCTATATGAATGTACATACCTAAGGTTACGGAGATTAATATTCCTAGGGTAACCATAATTACAGTCTCTATTGATACGCTCTTTAAGAAGTACTTTGCCACAAGCGGTAATGCTACAGAAGCAAGAGATATTATCATAGTAAAAAGTGTAGACATACCTTGCTTTACAGGAACAGCTTCATTTTCCCAGTTAAAGTTCGGGAAGTGAAGATTTATAGTTATTCCCAAAACGGCGGAAAATACAATATAACAAAGTGGAAGGACAATCATAAAAAGCATATTTAGTCCACTTGGTTTTACTGCCAGAACGAGTGTAATAACAGATATGATGTAAAACGGAGCGGCAATAATTAAGTTGAGTAATATTTTGCTGTTATATACATCTATGCTTTTTACTGGTAGTATTTTGACTTGCCAGAGGTTCTTTCCCTCCATGGATATAGAGGAAGCTGTTATTGACATGAGTGCAAACATAAGGCTGATAATGAATGGGAAGTAAGCGTCCACTTGACTTGCTATCATTCCAAGGCCCATTTTATTAAGGACGGCTTCTTTTCCCAGTATTAGTATAATTACGCACATAACTGCACCAAGAATATACCCGATTAAAGTGTTGGTTACATATATGCTGGAGGAAAAATATCTTTTGAACTCCTTTTTTAACAAAGCATTTGTTATAGAATTTTCCTTTAATGTCTCTAACCTATAATTATTTTTTGCTGAGATTGCGTTGATAGAGGAACATATACTTTGAAAATATTTCCCTACAATCAGTGCAAAGATTCCAAACACAAGGATCGGCACAAGGATGAGTAAAATAAAGGAAGTCTTATTGCCATTTATTGCTTCACCAAACCAGCCTGCTGGAAGATATATCTGTTTAATCTTGTCGTTAAAGAAGGTTGCTAAGTCTTGCAGCATAGCAGGGGTCATTTCCGCTGATTTGTCAGTAAGTATACTTTCAATATAAAATATTCCAAAGAAAAGACCAAAAGTTAGAACTATCTCTACCAAATTTTTATTTCTCATACGAGAGCTTATAGCTGTTATAATTGCGCCGATTATAGAAGCTATAGTAAGTGGCAGCAAAGGTAAAAACAGTACGCTAATCAAACATATTATATAAAATGAAATCTCAGGCCTTTCGTAGTATACATATGTTCCAATTCCAGGAACAAGGATTATTAAACTAACCAATATGTTGTTCACATACATAGTTATGAAGCGACTTATAACTATGGCAGCCTTTGATACAGGAAGGGATATAAGCATATCATAATCCTTTATGGAAAAAAGGACTGCTCCGGATTTAAATATAGTAAAAACCAGAGTCAGTATGCTGACAAACACATAAAGGTATGTTGGAACGGGGAACCCAAGACCTGCTTTACAGTATGCAGAGAACATTTTATATACAAGTAATCCCACTGACACAATCAAAAATAGCATGGCTACAAGTACTATAAAAAAACGTATCTTGTCAGTTTTATCCTTGCCGTATCGAAGCTTGTTTATTCCAAATGTATTAGCTAGTAAAACCTTGCTAAGAAGTTTAATTTGTCTTATCATCCTCAGTCACCTCCATAAAAAGAGACTCAAGAGACTCTGTGCCTATTAAATCGTTAGTGTTACCTGATGCCATAAGAACGCCGTCCTTTATAATAGCAATTTTGTTACATATCTTTTCTGCCACATCAAGAACATGGGTTGAGAAGAAGATGGCAGTACCCTGACTGCACAGCTCCTTCATTTTGTTCTTAATTGTTAAGCTGGCTTTAGGGTCAAGACCTACAAATGGTTCGTCTAGTATAAGAAGTCTAGGGACATGAATTAAGGCTCCGATTATGGCAAGCTTTTGCTTCATACCGTGAGAGTAAGAGGAAATAAGATCGCCTAATGCTGGCATGAGCTCAAGTTCTTCTGCTTCCTTTTTGATTCTTTCTTCTCTTTCGCTGGAACTAATTCCAAATACATCAGCTATGAAATTTAAATATTGAATACCGGTAAGATACTCGTATAGATCTGGGTTATCAGGGACATAAGCTATCATTGATTTGCATTTTATAGGCTCATCTTTTACAGATATGCCATCCACATATATGTCGCCCTCATCAAAATTGTGTATTCCTACTACACATTTTATGGTTGTAGTTTTGCCGGCACCATTATGACCAATAAATCCATAGATATCACCGGCAGAAACCTTAAGAGAAAGGTTATCAACGGCTTTTTTGCCACCCTTATATACCTTAGTTAAATTTCTTATTTCTAGCATAATTAACTCCCCTTTCAATGCTAAAAAATGTGATATCAAATTGATATCATTACAATACAACAAAAAACCTGCTTTGTCAATGAGAACATTTACGAAATTAGTGATCTTATGTGTTATGTAAACACAAAAAACATCTATGGTACTTTGGCAATATTTTTTGTCTTTTTTTAGTATTTTACTCTTGAAATGTGACCACTTAAATGTTATGTTTAAAAAGGTGTATGACTGACGGATAAGTGGAATTAACCACGTGGAGTACACCCGTCTATTAGGATGATTATTAGCCGACCGCCTGGGCAATCACTCTGTGCATTTGCATGGTTTATTGTCTGTGGGTTGGTTTTTTTATACCCACATACTGGCAGATTTTAGAATTTGTCAAAAAATACTTACAAAATATTATAAGAAAGAGGTACAAGCTATGGAAATGAAGAATCTTGCAACAGAATTAAGTGAAAACGCATACCCTGGACGTGGTATTGTAATCGGAAAAAGTGCTGATGGCACAAAGGCAGTAACTGGTTACTTTATTATGGGTAGAAGTGAGAACAGTCGTAACCGTGTATTTGTTGAAGAAGGTCAGGGTATTCGTACAGAAGCATTTGACCCTTCAAAGTTAGTTGATCCATCACTCATTATCTATGCTCCAGTTCGTGTTCTTGGCAACAAGACTATCGTAACAAATGGTGACCAAACTGATACAATCTATGATGGTATGGATAAGCAGCTTACATTTGAGCAGTCACTTAGAGTGAGAGAGTTCGAGCCAGATGGTCCTAACTACACTCCAAGAATTTCTGGTGTTATGCACATTGAAAATGGCGTATTTAATTACGCTATGTCAATCTTAAAGAGCAACAATGGTAATCCAGAGGCTTGCAATAGATATACATTTGCTTATGAGAATCCGGTAGCAGGTGAGGGTCACTTCATTCACACATATATGCATGACGGAAATCCACTTCCAAGCTTCGAGGGTGAGCCAAAGTGGGTAGAGATAGGGAATGACATTGACGAGTTCACAGACATGCTTTGGACAAACCTTAACGAGGAAAACAAGGTGTCACTCTTTGTTAGATTTATAGATATCGCAACTGGCGAGTACGAGACTAGAATTATAAACAAAAATAAGTAGAATTTAATTATACTTATTTAGAAGTTGTTTAAATTACATTTTTAGAATATACTATAGTTTCGTAAATAAAGAAAGGAAAAAAACATGAACGAATTAGAATTAAAGTATGGTTGTAACCCAAATCAAAAACCTTCAAGAATATACATGGCAAACGGAGAAGATCTTCCTATAAAGGTACTTTCAGGTAAGCCAGGGTACATCAACTTCCTTGATGCATTTAACGGCTGGCAGTTAGTAAAGGAGTTAAAGGAGGCTACTGGCCTTCCAGCAGCTACATCATTTAAGCACGTATCACCAGCAGGTGCAGCAGTAGGTCTTCCACTTGACGAGACACTTGCA
>SVED01000107.1 GCA_015057515.1 Lachnospiraceae bacterium | reverse complement strand
CATAGACGAGGTTTTTAGTGCAGTATGTCCGGGAGATTGTGATTTGGGCATTGTTCCCATTGAAAATACCTTAGATGGATATGTACAGCGTACCTTGGATCTTCTCCTTGAAAAGGATGTTCATATTATTGATGAAAATCAAGTCAAGGTACAGTTTTCCATGGTGGCTAACGTGACAGAGCTTTCTGATATAACTAAGCTTTACGTTCAGTTTAAATCCAATGGTCAATGCAGGCAGTTCATTAACTCCCTCCCTGATATAAAGATTGTTACTACAGAGAGCAATATGGAGTCCTATTACAACTTAGGTGATGAGAAGGGTGCAGCTGCTATTGTTCCAAAGCACGTGGCAAAGCATGAGCATCATAGATTTGTGGTTGACAATGTAACTGACGCAAAAAATAATCACACTAGATTTTTGGTTATTACAAAAGGAAAGGCTGATGAAAATAGACTGGCAGTTATGAAGACAAAAGAAGGTAACGAAAGGGTTCGTGTTCCTGTTTACGTTATGCCTGCCACAGACCGACCGGGTATTTTGTTTGAGATACTGAAAAGTTTTAGTGAGAATCAAATCAACCTTATCTCTATTATGTCAAGGCCTACTAGACAGGAACTTGGCACATATAATTTTTATATGGAGATTGACGGTGAAAAAAGCCAGTTAGATGATATTATTCACACTCTGAATAATATAAAAGAGTTTAACAACATTAAGATATTGGGAATATATCACGAATAATTTAACAAAGGAGAAGAGTTATGAGTTTTATTAAGGAACAAAAGGGAACAGTTATACGTTCTATTATTTTAATTATTGCAGGTGTAGTTTTACTTTTTTATCCCGAGATGGCATCTAACACCTTGGCTTATGGTATAGCTTTTGTATTCATTGTTATGGGTATAGTAAATATCGTAGGTTACTTCAGACAGTCAGACAAAGCCTTAGGTGGTTACGATTATGGTCTGGTTATTGGTATATTGCTTATTGTGTTTGCACTTCTTATAAGCAAGGTGCTTATATCACTTATACCAATTATCTTAGGTTTTATTGTTCTCTTCAGTGGTCTTATGAAGCTTCAGCAGATGTGTGAGCTCTTAAGACATGAGGTGGAAGGCTGGATACCTGTTGCTGTTATGGCAGGCGTAAATATTATTGCAGGTTGCCTTGCTATATTTAATCCTTTCAAAACTGTAAATCTTTTACTTAGAATAGTTGGTGTAGGACTTTTGTTTGGTGGTATAACAGACCTTATTGCATCAGGTTATGTTTCAAAGAAGATTAAGACAGAGGATGGCCACGAAATTATAACAACAACTGGCAATATTGATGAAATATAACTTTTGTGTAGCTCTCATAACATAACTAAGAGTTTCGCAATTACCCAATATAAATGCATCACAGGAAGGAGGTAATTCTATGGCAGATAGGGATAATCAACCTATTGACGAAATATTGCTTGATAGGGATGACATATTGGCTCACTTAAAAGAAAATGGTTTAAGACTTACTCAGCAGCGCAGGCTTATAGTTGATATAATTGCTAATGAAGAGTATTCCTGCTGTAAGGAGATATATTTCCTTGCTCACAAGAAGGATTCTTCCATAGGCGTTGCCACCGTATATCGTATGATTAATGTTCTTGAGGAAATTGGTGCCATCAGTAGAAAAAATATCCAAAAGACGAACTGCAATGGCAGATGCTGTGATATGAAGGGTGGATGTACTGTTGTCACTGAGGAAAGCAAGCAGATTACCATATCCGAGGAGGACCTTCAGGAGGCATTAAAATACATTATGGAAAAGAAAGGTTACGATACTGCAGAGGAGATAAAAGCAGTACTTGTGAACAATACAAATTAATAAAAAAAACACTTTTTTATTGTACCTTTTTCTTGCACTTCACGACCTAAAATAGTATACTAATAATAGATTCATTGAAGGGCAAAAAGGAGACATATATGAAGTTTATTTCTTGGAATGTTAACGGCCTTAGAGCATGCATGACTAAAGGCTTTATGGACTATTTTAATAAGGTTGATGCGGATTTTTTCTGCCTTCAAGAGATTAAGCTTTCAGAGGGTCAGCTAGAGTGGAGTAAGGACGGTTACTATGACTATTGGAATTATGCCGACAAAAAGGGATATTCAGGTACCGCCATTTTCACTAAGCATGAGCCTCTTTCTGTTTCTTATGGCATAGGTATTGATGAACACGACCATGAGGGTAGAGTGATTACCTTGGAGTACGATAGTTTTTATCTTGTTACTGTTTATACTCCAAATTCTCAAAATGAGCTTGCCAGATTAGATTATCGTATGACTTGGGAGGATGACTTTAGAGAGTATTTAAATAGCCTTTCTGCCAAAAAATCCACTATAGTTTGTGGCGACCTCAACGTGGCGCATCAGGAGATTGACCTTAAGAACCCTAAGACTAATCGTCGAAACGCTGGATTTACAGACGAGGAGCGTGACAAGATGACTGTTCTTTTGAACAGTGGATTTATAGATACCTTTAGATATTTTTATCCGGACCAGGAGGAGATTTATTCCTGGTGGTCCTACAGATTCAAAGCAAGAGAGAAGAACGCAGGTTGGCGTATTGACTATTTCCTTGCATCTTCAGATTTGGAGGATAAGCTCCAGGGGGCTGTCATTCACACTGATGTTTTTGGTTCTGACCATTGCCCGGTGGAGCTTACAGTGTCTCTATAATTTAGGTATCCATGCAGCCGGTGGGCTGATTGATATATATAAGCAACTATATAATATACAAGTTTTAAGGAGGTAGTAGGATATGATTTATACTGTAACATTTAGTCCTTCTCTGGACTATGTAGTAACTGTGCCGGAGTTTGAGACTGGTCGTGTAAACAGAGCGACACAGGACAAGATTTTGCCAGGTGGTAAAGGCATCAATGTATCTATCGTTTTAACCAACCTTGAGGTTGAAAACAAGGCTATCGGCTTTGTATCAGGCTTCACAGGAAAGGTTCTTAAAACACTTCTTAGAGAAAAGGGTATCAATTCGGATTTCATTACTTTAGACAGAGGTCTTACAAGAATCAATGTTAAGCTTCGCGGTGAGACTGAGACAGAAATCAACTGTCAAGGTCCTAGAGTAGATGATCAGTATATTGGTGAGCTCTACGAGAAACTTGATTATTTAGATAGCGACGATTATCTTGTATTAGCAGGTAGTATACCTGATACTATGCCTAAGTCACTTTATATGGAGATTCTCCACAGACTTAAGGACAACGGTCTAAAGGTTATCGTTGACGCAACTGGAGATTTACTTCTCAACGTTCTTCCATATAAGCCATTCCTTATCAAGCCAAACAACATTGAGCTTGGTGCACTTTTTGGAGTTGAGATTAAGGATAGAGAAGACATTATAACCTACGGCAAGAAGCTTATGGAAAAGGGTGCTAGAAACGTTTTAGTTTCCAGATCAGCTGAGGGTGCTATCTTACTTGCAGAGGATGGTAATATTTACGAGAGTACTGCTCCACAGGGTGACGTGGTTAACTCAGTAGGTGCCGGAGACTCTATGTTAGCTGGTTTCCTTGCAGGTTACATAGCAGATGGTGATTATGCAAAGGCTCTTAAGATGGGCGTTTGTGCAGGAAGTGCCAGTGCATTTTCTGAGGAGCTTGCAACAAAGAGAGAAGTTGATGCTCTCCTTGCTACCGATTTTTAGCTTATAGCATATATTATTTGAACAATTATTCTGTCCGGCTTATATGCCGGACAGTTTTGTGTTATTATGATAGAAGATGACAAAACATGATATAATTTTGGATTATATCTAATACATATAAAAGCGAGTGTAGATATGAATATTTTAACTGTTGACCAAATTACAAAAGCATATGGTGTAAGAAAGATTTTTGACCAGGCTTCATTTTTTCTTCAGGAGGGAGAAAAGGCTGGTATTATCGGCATAAATGGCACTGGCAAGTCCACTCTTTTAAATATTATCCCAGGTGTTGAG
>SVED01000029.1 GCA_015057515.1 Lachnospiraceae bacterium | reverse complement strand
TATTTATAGGTATCTCATTATACCAACCAGTAATAGCTATCCTATTCGCTGTTGGATTACTACTTGAGCTCTGACTGATATTAAATATTGTATCTGAACTTAAATATGATTCCGTATGTTCACCTTCTGAATCTGAATACTTTACATATCCACCATTTGCATCATATCCTATTTCAATATTTCCAAAATATAAATCCAAATCATATTCTTTTGTTAGCAAACCAATACGCAAGTTCAATTCAGTTGCCTGATTATCTACAACGAACTCCCCTGCTACAGCTTCACCATTATTCAAAGTATCAGCTTTGAAGGTAACCTTGTATTCACCGTTTGGAACAAAAATGTTAATATGACCAACTGTTCCATCGAAACTTAATCCCGGTTCAATTACAATACAATCATCAACTACCGGGTTCCCCTCAGAATCAGTAATAGACAGGATATACTCCCCTTCCGAAAGATCCTGTTTTAAATCCTTAGACGCAACATTAAGAGTTACCGGATACATTTTTTCCCCTATTTCCAAGTTGTTTTCCTGTGCTAATACGAATTCCTTAGACCATGTATTAGTACCATCCGAGATAGTTATTTTAGCATTTTTTCCTATATTGGAATCATCCTTACGGAAATTCATACCAAATGAAACGTTGTAGTTATTAGGTGTTAAGGTATATTCAGCAGTTTGAGCAATATCCTCTACTTCCACCGTTGCAGTTATATTCTTCTCTTCATTTAATAGCTTATCATTTAAGGAAACGTTAACAGTATAACATGTGCTGTTGCTGGTGTTTGGTCTAATGGCTCCGCTTATATTTAATTCGGCTTCATCTTCGATATTTACGCTACCACCGGAAAGTGTACCATTTCCCTTTGATTCGTTTATATTATACGAACCATAACCTATATTACCATTTGCAGTGATATTTCCTCCATTAATAGATATTACTGTATTATATGTGTATGAACCATCTTTTAACCAAGATCCCATTCCTATGGAAGCACCCCCACTACCAGGGGTTGCGTTAATTGTACCTCCGTTAATGGATATGCTTTCTACACTATTACAATCTCCTCCACCTATTCCAGCTGCACCAGCTCCACCAGAGGCCTCTACGTTACCTCCATTAATCTCTATTATACCGGTTCCCATATTATTAAAATCTACATCATCTTCATTAGTGTAGTGTCCAGGAGAAGAATTTCCTATACCTGCAGCACCTAACATCGGCGTACCATTTACTTTATGTGTACCACCACGCGCCTGAATTGTTCCACCATTGATTATAATTGTTCCGCAAGTATAAGTGGTTGTAGTACTAGAAGTATCAATTCCATTTGCTACATAGTAGCCATTACCCGGAGCCCCGATTCCTGCTCCTCCACCATAGTAATTGCCTCCAAACGCTTTCAGAGTACCACTTGAAGCATCAGTAATTATAAGAGTACATCCTTTCGGCACGCTGATTCCCGCAGCATTAGATCTATTTACATCACATATATTCACTCCCTCAACTGTAAGATACAGAGTAGCTCCGTTTCTCAAAGCTATTGGTGCCGGATCATTGTCATTAAAAAACTTCGTTTCAATATTCAAATCCCTTATTGTTAAATGCACTTCTACCCCATCTATGGTTATTCCGGGGCGACTAGATAAGTCATCATCGTCAGAAAACACACATGTACCTGTGATAGTAGTATTATCATATGTACTAAGATTGCTGCTATTGATTACAATCTGCTGGGTAAGTGTGTGGATTGTTTCTTCTTGGGCATGGGATATCATGATATTTTCAGGCAATAGACATACTACCATAATTACTGTGAGTAACCCAGCCATGACTTTTTTTAGTTTTTTTAACATTTTTATTCCTCCCAAATTATTTCATCTATATTTTTTCTATTAATCAAACAAAAAACTTGTAATATTTATCACTATAAACTATATTATTCAATTATTCAATGCAAACTTCATTTATACAAAGTCTTCACAGTTACTGGTTTTCTTTCTAAAAATAAGGGGTATAATTGCGGATATAGTAAATACGGCACCCAGACCAAGCATTATATAACCGACTATAGTTATAATATTATTATTCTTTTCTATAGAGTTTCTGGCATCATCAAAGTCAAGCCATGTCTCGCCATCCACCTTAAGTTCATATATAATTCCTGTTTTCTCATGAACAAGAAGTTTCATCTTAGTTCCTGATTTTAAGTTCATCACTCTTTCAGTAAGCTTGCCCTTTGTACAACTAGAATGTATATCAAGATCAGAGCCATAGTCATCAAAGGTCAGATATATACTATTTACATCTATACCACCATCAGCGTCTGAACGATACTTACATTCATCAAAGGTTGCTTCAACCTCCACGCAGTCCGTTCTTTCCATTCCTTGATACCAATTCTTACCTATCATGCAGAACAGACCCAAGGCTATAAGCAACACTCCCATTATCATCCTCTTTTTGGGGGCTGCCAAATCTCTTAGTCCAAAAGAAAAACTCATATTACATACCTCTATCTTTCCACGCTTTATTTTTACTGCAATATAACACATCTTTTTTAAAACATTTATTTTTGCGTAAAAATAGCCACATTTTGCGTAAAAATAAATGTTCAAATTTTCTCTTGACATGGTAATATATTATATGATATGTTACTTCGGTTACTCAAAAGTAGCCGGCAACTAAAGATGCTTATATTGTACAAGTCAGAGTATCGGAGGAATATGTACTATGAATACGTTGAGGAACAAAAAAATGATTAAAAGAAAGAATCTAAAAACACGAGTTTTCGCAGGAATTATGACACTGGTTTTGTGCTTTCAATTAGTGTGGTGTAATCCTTTGGAAGCAAAGGCATTAGATGTTACAGATAACTATGACATAACAGAAAACATGGGAACTAATGAGCGAATTAATTTTTCACCAACTTCCAGTTATGCAGTTTTATATGTAGGTCCTGATGTAACTGTAGAATCCTACATTAGCGTATCCAATACTTCTGGTGCCACATGTGAAATAGAAAATCATGGTACAATTACGGGACCTATCGTAGTCAGTGCTGACGTTGCTTGGGTTCATAACGCTGAAGATGGCGCATCCATATCAACAGTACAAGCAGAATCTCCAAATACTGATTTGTCTGTTTACTATGGTTCTTTTGGAATTGTAGACGTAACTTCAATCACTGAACTTACTCTTAGCAACTGTACAATCAGATCACTTTCTTCAAATACTAAGATTACTGTGACAGGTTCAAATGTAACCGTAACAGATAGTCTTACCCTAAGCAAAGGTACTACCGCTAATATTAACGTATATGATACTACTACCATTACTGTTACCAATACACCTATCACAGTAAATTGCAATGGTATAGAATATAGTATCCCTGCCGGTTTTAGTGGCACCATTGCAGATTCATACAAATCTGTTACAGTTACTCCTGGCAATGGTATAGAGCTTAATACCGAAGGTATAACTGGCACATACTGGTTTGGCGATGCAACAGGTACAAATACATATAATGTTTTACCAGGTTATACCTTCCCTGCGAACTATACATCGAGCATAACATCTACAGGTTCAGGTACATTGAATGCATCAAGAGTTTCTGGACAGGAATTAACTATAAGCTACACATTGGCAGAATTAGAGACTTCAGATATAACCATTGCTCTCCCTGATGCCACCCCTCTTGACCCAGGAACCGTTTCATTTACAATTCCAGATATATATGTAGGTCAGGAGGTTTCATATACCTTTGGTACGGCTACGGAATACGATACCGCCGCTGGAACTGTGAAATTCAAGAAAAATACAGATGGAGACGAAGCCTATACAACTGTAAAACCAACTGCTGTTGGCGACTACACTGCTCTTGTTGAGTTTCCTGCAACTTATGATTATGGTGCTTATTCTCAGACATACAGCTTCTCTATTAAAGAGCTTGAGGAGGGTATTGCTGACATTACCGTGGCAGATATTTCTTACGGCGAGACACTTAACCCACAGTATTCTTCATCCACCAATACTTCTACTCCTACTGTAGAATATAAGCTTACAACCCAGGATGAATCAGCCTATACAACAACTGTTCCAACCGCTGTTGGTAGCTACGACGCAAGGGTTACCTACCCTGCAACTGTATCACATAAAAAAGCTGTTAAAACTACAAGCTTTAATATAAATTATCTCCCAGGCGAGGGAAGTATTTCTGTTGCTGATGTCTATGTTGGAACTGAGATTACCCCTGTTTTAGTCTCTGACAAAAACGGAATTGCCCATGTAATTATTGAGTACAAGCTTACAACTGACACCGTATACTCAATTGTAAAACCAACTGCAGTGGGAAGCTACGATGTAAGAGCCACATTCCCTGCCACACTGATTTACGACGAAGTTATTGCAACTGACACCTTTGAGATAAAGGAGCTTGAGGAAGGTATTGCCGACATCACCGTGACAGATATTTCCTACGGCGAGACACTTAACCCACAGTACTCATCATCTACAAATACTTCTACTCCTACTGTAGAATATAAACTTACAAGCCAGGATGAATCAGCCTATACAACAACAGTTCCAACCGCTGTTGGTAGCTACGACGCGAGGGTTACCTACCCTGCAACTATATCACATACTCAGGCAGTTGCTACTACAACCTTTGAGATAAATTACCTTTTGGGTGATGGAAGTATTTCCGTTAACGATGTCTATGTTGGAACCGAGATTACTCCTGTTATAACCTCTGACAAAAACGGAATTGCCCATGCAATTATTGAGTATAAGCTTACAAGCGATACAGAATATACAACTGTAAAACCAACTGCAGTGGGAAGCTACGATGTAAGAGCTACATTCCCTGCAACACTAATTTACGATGAAGTTGTTGCAACTGACACCTTTAAGATAAAGGATTTTGAAAATGGTGTTGCAAGTGTTACTGTTAAGGATGTGGTGATGGGACTTTTGGTTTCACCAATTATTGAGTCATCCACCAACAAAAGTGACAATGTCACCATCCTTTACAAGGTGGCTTCAGCAGATGATACAACATATACCAGCACAGTTCCTACTCAGGTAGGCACCTACACTGTAAAAGCTATATTTGAAGCCTACAACATATACAAAGAGGTTATTGTTACAGATGACTTTACTATCAGTTACTTAGATGTGCCTGAGGATGCATACACTATTTCAGGTACTATGGGTGAAAATGATATCTACACCTCAGAGGTAACAGTTACTGCAAAGGAAGGTTATCTTATATCAGATACCTTAGGCGGCAGATATGAGGAAAAACTTGTTTTTGATGCCACTACAGATGATGGCGTAATCTACCTTAAAAAGATTGAAACTGGCGAAATGACTGCTGGCATAGTTCTCCAAGGTTTTGAAGTAGACACTGATGCACCTATAATTAACCTTACTGACAACCAAGTTTATTACAGCGATTCAATGGATGTTGCACTTTCAGATAGTGACATAGTAAGAGTTATGGTAAATGACACAATTATTACTGCTCAGGAACTAAATTCCCTTGGTAATAAACTCACTCTTGACTCAGAGGGTGGTGTTACTCAGTACACAATCCATATTTGGGATAAGGCAGGTAATATGTCAGTAAAAACTGTTACAGTTGCTTCTGAGTGGACAAAGGCAGGAGTCATACCTGCTGGTGACCTGGTTAAGCTAGTTGCCAATCAGGCATACACCTTCGCCGAAGGTAATTGGCAGGTAGAGGGTGATAGTACTAGCTATTCAGGCAATACTACCTTCTATGTAAGTGAAGATGGAAACTACACATTTACACAGGAATAAATAATAAAAAAGCGTAACAGATTTAATCTGCTACGCTTTTTTCTATTCTTATAACTCTGTCACATCTGCCTTACACATCATCTTTCCCTTGCTGACTATAAGTGGTATTACCACCAACAAGTCACAGAGCAAGAATCCCTTTATACCAAGTTCTGAGAAGTAAAGTAAATATCTTCCTGTTGGTATGTAGAGAAGCTCATTGACTGGGAAAGGACAGCTTCCATATCTTCTACAGAATTAAATATATAAGAATCTCCACCTATAGGAAGATTTAACACTGAGTTATGAAGCATAGAAGAAAATCCGTAACCGGTTCTAGTTACACATTTTAGATTTTCATCTGCTCTTACATCCTCTAAGAATGACTGAAAATCTTCTCCTGTTTCATCTATAGATAGATACTCTGCAGAAATCACCTTATCATTAAACTCAATCTCCGGCTCAAAGGTCCATTACAGAGAGTAAATATAATTTCCCGCAATTGTTGAACGATACACCATTTTTGGCGGGTCGTTCAGCTCTATACTAGTTTCATAGCTAGTATTTTCAGTATTTTTCTCCGTGGACACATAAGCTATCCTTACCACCAGAAAATGCAACCAGTGAAAAGCAAAACCAAAAAACAAAACAAATACGCTCTCTTTCTATTTCTAACCATACTTCTCCCCTCTTCATATGTTCCATTTAATAATCAAAATCAACGGTCTCCCAATATGAATATGGATTATACAACTGATACCCCATATTAATAACCTTTCCATCAACAGCACTGACAACTACCATAGTAGTTGAATATGTATCATGAAGCACCCACACCGGCATTATGGCAATTAAATCTTTGTCTTCCTCATCCTTCACAGGGAAGTATCTTAATTCACAGGCCGTAAATTTCTTATTCTGGTAATATTCTTTTGTTTCAATTTCCTCCATCATTATCTGTTTTACACTATCAAGTGAAATTGTATTAATATTTTCCGCCATGACAGAACCGATAGTCAAAGGATATTCATAGGAAAAATACACAATACCATTATCATTTACAACTACATACATAGTTTCAATTCCATAACCATAATAGAAATAGTAATTTTCATGGAAATCAGAATACCATTCATAGCATTGTTCATAGTATAAGTTTTCTATATCTGTTCCATATTTATAAACATAATCTGATTTTTTTATCAATGAACCATCAACTTCTCTTCCAAAGGTCATAACATATCCATTGTACCAGTAATCATAGGTGTCATCTTTTTCATTGTAAGCAGTAATATATGCGGGTTTTGTTTCTGTTAATTTCATCCCATCAATCTGAAGATTCTCCACAAATTCCACTGCCTGATTTTCTGCTTCTTCCTTTGTAATGGTACACATATTTTCCGGGTTCTCAGCCACAAAGCCCTCTTTTTCTACAGAATATACTGTATTTTCCTGTTCCTTACCCCAAATATACTCATATTCCTCTGTAGGAGTCATAACTATCTTATTGCCATAGTCATACTCTTTTCCCATACACAGGGAATAACTAATACCATTATAATTAATCAAATATGTACTTGCATCAAATTCAGTTGCCTCAATTAAATCTGTGGAAGCACTACCGTACAATTCTGTATATTCATTAAGCTTTGTGTACTGATCATCATAAAGATGATAGTAGTCATTTTCATCCAAACCTTCGCTTTCATAATAGGCAATAGTTTCATTACATTCCTCCATAAGCTCTTCCAGCATATATTTAGGATAATCTTCTATGTCATATTTGTATACGACATCATTGGTAATAGACTTAATAAATTTTTCCGTCTCCTCTGAGTCAAAATAATTTTTTGTCGCTTCAAATATTATGAATTCAGTGTTATCCGACATAGTCACAGTAGCATCGATTATATTGTTGTTTCCCACACCTGTAGCTTCCCACACTTCTTCATATGAATTATTTACTGCTCCAGTATCAACCTCATAAATTGTTGTGTTTTCTGTGGAAGTTGTAGTTTCATCCTCCACATATTTCACTTTTTCCTTTCCACATCCCGCAGATGCTATCATTATAAGTGATGACGCAATCATCAAAATTGCTTTCTTTCCATTATCTTTTTTCACAAATAAATGCTCCTTTACATTTTATCATAGTTAGGATAACACCCAATTGTATCAAATTTGTATCAAAAGTTGAACGATACACCATTTTTGGCGGGTCGTTCAGCATAAAGGCAATCCCACGCCACAATATAAAAAGAGAAGGTAGGCTTATGTATGGGAAAACAACTGTACATACAACTTAACAATCCTCATCATGCCTATGTCATCTGGCATAAGGGAAACATCATTGCAAAATGTGATGATAGAGAGGATTATAAAAACACGGTAAGCGAACTGTCCGACCAAGGATACACATTCGTAAACCGTGTTTAGTAACTCAAAGGCAAACTAGGTTGTGCCTCGTTATGATTATATCATAAAGCCTATACAAGAAACAAGCCCATAAACGCATAATAAGTGGGCTTATTTTAATACAGAAAGCGACTGTTTATAGGATCTTCAACTCTTCTATTTAACCCTTCATGATAATATGAAAAATATTCTTTTGCCGCTGTGGATTCAATTATATCTACATTTTTTCTATTAATTTTATTTACATATTCTGCTACCTGTTCTGCTTTATCACGACCTATAATTGACAAGGTTCTTGCCTGATTACTTATTTTCTTTGATATAATTTGTGTCCATAAACTCAGGCCGTTTATCGAAGCCGAGCGAGAATAGGAATTAACCCAAGCTATGAGAGAGTGAGAGCGAGGGTAAGTTGCTTGCAACTCTTTGATAAATAAGCAGTTTTGAGAATAATTAGTACAGATGTCTTTTCTACTCCCCTCGGAATTTCTTATATTGTTTTCTTAGTTGGTGGCTATTCTGAATGCTTGGAAGAATAGTCAGCGACTTAGAAAACAAATAAGACTGTCTAGCCCCAGGGAGATGGGTGGGGCGTAAGACGGGGGTAGGAATGGTACACGCATAAAAATAAAAAGAAAGGAGAGTAGGGATATTAAAGACATAGTAACAGGAGAACAGTTACCTTTTATGACACTTCAAAATTTATTAGAGTTAGAAGATATTGAAGAGTTGAAACAAATAATGAAAGAGAATAATATTGAAGAATTATCAATCAGTAAAGGAGAATAAAAACATGTCAAATAAGAAATTAATAGGAATTGAAAAAAGAAGCTGGAACAGTAAGGAAGATGGCAAAGAAAAAAGTGCAACAGTTTTACATATGGTTGAAGATATAGGATGTTCCCCAGAAAATGTTGTAGGTCAACGTGTCATTTTGGAAAACTTGTGGGGCATTTCTGATGTAGAAAAAGAGGTTAATATTCAGGGTAAATTGGAAATAGGCTGCCATATATCTATCTACTATGAGGGAGAGGGTAACTTCAAAAAACTAGCCTTGATAGTATGCTCTAAGTAATTAAGGCAATAAGCCATAATTAAATATAAAGAAAGGGTAAGTGTGAGCGATATGGATAATGTTGGTGTTGTAACAATTACTACAGCTGTTGAAAATATCGGTACACTCATTTCTAATGTGATGACTACAATCGTTGGAAATGAATTACTAATGACATTATTCTGTGGAAGTCTTTTCTTCCTCGGCTGTTCAGCTGTTAAGGCTATTAAGAAAACAGCAAAGAAATAGTGTCCGATTGAACGGAGCGACATGGGGCAAGGATATAAACACCTTGCCTTTTGTCATACTAAGGAAAGGAGAAAAATAATGAAGAAAAATAGGATATATATAACATTGGTTTTGTGTTTAGTGCTAGTCTTTTCTAATTCATTTAGCTGTGTAGCGAGTTCGTCTTTTGGCTATAACGTAGGATTAAAAGAAAGATATCAGCTTTACGATAATCCATATGAACAATTTGAGTGTAAGGCTATATATCCCGTAGATGATAATAACACAGCTGACTTAATATATAATCAGATGGCGAAACTTTATTCTGATGAAGAAATGGGTTATGATTATGTATTCTTTTGGATATCAACAAGTGGATATAATGGAGATTTCACAATGTCTTGTTATGGCATAAATACAACCGGTTCTTTGGATGTGCTTTGTTATACATACGCTATCACGTCTGATTCGTCAAAGGGTAATATAATCGCAAATGAATTTAAGGATTCGGACACAGTACATTATCTTGATGAAACCCGAGTTGATGAGGGTATTTACAGAAATGGTATGAACGGATTTTATATTATTCATTCTGATGAGTTGGTTGCTAATCATTATGAGTGTACTGTTCATTTAGATGGTACCTTGGAAGAGTGGGAATTTGTAAAAACATTTACTGAAGAAGATGATAGTGAAACCTTGAATAGTTATGCTGTTATTCCATCTGATACAAATAATGTTATTCGTGGACTTGTGTATACAAATGCTAATGTATACGGAAATATAAATCTGAATAATCTTCAAGGATTAGAAGGGTATCAGAGTGGTACAAATAGTAATGTATGTGCGTCACCTAGTCTGTCTAAATTTATTGAGTATAAGGATAGAATGACTAACTATAATAAGGGTGCGTGTTGGAACGGAGAAACAGTAACAGTTGATAATATGGAGTTATCCGAAAATGAATTTATGGGTTTTAAGGACTTTGCTGTGCGACGAACTATAGACTATTCAATCTTTGGAAATTACGGAGCAATACTAACATATACGTTGCCTGCAAATTATGAAGATTTTATAACGCCAACAAGTAAGCTAGTATTAGAAGTCACTTGGACTTATGGAGTTAGTTCAGCGTATTCGTATATGTTTGATGAAGATATGCTTTTAAATCCTAACTCTAGTTTTTTAAATACTAATACTATATATGATACAGTGACAGTTGAATTATCACAAAATATTTCTAGTTCTTCGGGACAGATAGCTTTTGATTTTGCTGGTATGTGTTTGCAAGATATTAGTATTTATGGGCCTATTGATTTAGCTTCTTTATGTTGTGCTTTGAGTTATGAACGTGATAATTCTTATACTTTTGGTGACTTTTTAAGTGATAATGTTGTTTCTTATGTTGCTGAGGAACATCAAGTCGATTTATCGGGTATATTTAAAAGTGAGCGTGATGATATGTATTTCGGTATTACCTCAATGGAATGTAACATTGAGGGTTATATAACTAATGGTACGGAAAAATCAAAGGTGTCGTATGGTTATGTTGATTTGATTGACGGAATTAACCAATCTATAGCTAATCAACCTAACTCATATGATGAAAGCAATAATGTTGTTGTTGGTGGTGCTAATGGTAATAGTAATCTTACAGACGTTGAGAGAGATACTAACGCTAACGGAGAAACAGTATATACAGAGGTTAAAGTAGATGGCTCATCATCTAACGCAGAAGTTATTAACAACGTGACTTTCCCGGATATTATAACAGTGAATGTGAATGGTGTTTCTAATGGTGGTAGTGGTGGTAATTTTGATAGTAATGATATACCAGATATTACTATTGAAGATGATGATTACACAGATACAGCTTTGAGGGAAGACTTGAAAGATGGTTTTGGTCTTTTAGATGATATATCTACTGAAAAGGATAACGATGGGTTTTTGGCTATGCTTGGTCTTGCATATTCAACTATAAATCCGAACTTAGTTGATATACTTGGATTTGGTATTAGTACAGTTGTTGTTGTTAATATCCTTAGAGCAATATTAAAAAGATAACAGTCAACCATTATGATTGACTGTTATTAGAATATTGCTGATATGTCTGTTGTTGGTATAATTGCTGATTTTTATAATTTATATTGTAGTAGGCTTGTATTATACCTTTTTTTACACTATTGGTTATTATTGCTGATAATATGCACAATGATATTATTATTGACAATATCCATAGTAAAACTATAAGACCTTCTTCCATATATGAAACCTCACTTTCTAATATTTTCTTTAATTTAGCATAGTGAGTTCTGAATGTAAAGTGTAAGGAGTGAATAAAAATGGAAAAATTCGTATATGTAATGAATAAAGTTATTGAGTTTATGTGTGTGGAGTACACTTTTGGAAATTTCTCATTTTCAATGTGGCAATTTTTGTTATGCGATGTGTTCTTCATTGCTGGTGCATATGTTGTTGGTAGCTTTATTCGTTCGGAATAGGAGAGTGAAAAAATATGTATACTGTAACAGATTGTTATGAGTTGTTTTATTGTGTGTGCTTGGTTGCTCTTGCATACGTTTGTAGAAAAATGTTTCGTAGTATGTTTTGTCATTTGAGAGGGGGAAAGATAGATGGATAGTATTATAAGTATGATATATGTACAAGGAGATATGATAGCCACAGCTGTTCACGTGATTGTTTTTGTTTTTTCACTTGAAACTATGGCATATGTGTTCAGCTTGATAGGGGGTGTTGCTAAATGCTCGAAGCCTTAATATGTATATTCCTTATTGGCTTGATAATATTTGTACCTTTTTGGAGATTTTTACCTTTGAATTTGCATAACATCATTTACTATTTGCCCGTTGATGTTTATAAGTTCTTTAGGTATAAGAAATATAATGAATGTAATAACTATGGATACATTAAGATATTTAATGGATACTTTGGCTCTGGTAAGTCTTTAAGTGCTGTTGATGAGGTTATAAGTATTTATCATTTGTATAATGATAAAGTTGTTTGGAATGAGGATTTGCAATCTTTTGTTAAACAGAAGATAACTATTATATCTAACTTGGATTTAGATGGTGTTCCTTATATTAAGTGGGAGAGTGAACAGCAATTCATTGATTATGAAGTTCAGCCATCAGAGGTTGTGTTGTTCCTTGTCGATGAGATAGGTACAGTATGGAATAATAGAGATTTCAAAAATTTTAATCCCGATGTATTCAATAACATAGTACAATCCCGTAAGCGTAAGATGGCTATATATGGCACACTTCCGAAGATAGTCGGAACGGATGTTAATATCAGACGTTTTACAGATGATGTTGTTGTGTGTGAAAAGACGTGGAGAATACTCAAACATAAGTATTATAAAGCAGACGATATAGAGAATTGTTCAAATCTTGATATGCTCTTGCCACATAGGATAGAGTATAAATTTGTTAGTGATAAAATGTATAAGCAATATAATACTAACGCTCTTATTGATAAGCTAAAGAAAGATATGGCAGAGGGTAAACTTCTTACATATGGAGAACTTAACGAACAGATAAATGGAGATATAAAACAAGCTACGCTTAAAAAGAAGTATAGAAAAAGGCAGAGTTAGGAGTGGTGGATATGTCGTTGACATATTACAGTCCTGTTTCTGATGGAGATATAACTTATAGTTGTGATATGCTCCGTATTAAATTTTATATTAATGCGTTAAAAACTCAATCTTTTCTTGATTGGTTTTCACGTGCTGATTTAAAATATGGTTTTTATTATGATTATTATAGGAGTACGAAAATAGGTTCTTATAAATTGTTGTTTGCTTGTTCATATACTAATTATGATGTATATGGGAGAGAGTCTACGTTTACGCTTGGCTTCGGTTTAAATGAGGCTTCTAGGGTATATGGTGCTAATTGTATGATAGAGTTTAACCCTAACAAGAATGATATGAAGTTTATGCGTAAATTGTTAGAATATATAGCTATGTTTGTTGATATGATAGAGGGTAAAGTGTTTCATTTGATGCGTTACGATTTAGCTGTCGATATTCCGGTTAGAAGAGAGAATGTGTTGTTGCTTAAACAAGGTAAGAGAGAATACCATAGAATAATAGGCTCATCTTTAACGGAATATGTTGGTAAGCGCAATAGTAACGGATTTGTTAAGGTATATGATAAGGCTGTTGAGAGTTCTCTTGATACTGATTTGACTAGGATTGAGATTACTTGTGACAGCTTGGACACTTACCCTTTACCCTCTGTACATATATTACAAGATATTGAGGATGATTTTTCAGACTTGAATAGCACGGATATAGTGTTAGTAAATCTTATTAGACGTCTTGATTATGATGAACAGCAAGTACAGCTTAAAATGCTTGGCAGAACAAAAAGGGAGAAGCTGCAGCGTTTTATATTTCCTAAAGAACGGGAGTTTAAATTTAATCTGAATTCTATCAGATGGGTTACATATTGGATTGATGAGATATTGAATTGTTGGAATTATGATATTCTTATTCCACATGAAGTAGAAAAGGAGAGTATAAAAGATGAAGATTATAAACAATGTACTATATTTGATTAATAATATATTTAGGCTTTTGAATAATTTGTGTAGATTATTATTAAGGGGGTTTAGGTAATGTTATTTAAAATACTTGTCTTAGTAGTAATGATAGTAAATATGATTATATTTGTAAAAATGAATGAAATTATTAACAGATTGGAAGATAATCTGGTTGATATTGAGATAACTTATTTAAAACAGCAAGCTGTATTACGTGAAATCAAGGATATGTTTTCGGGTAATGAGTGAGAGATAGGGCGTAGCACATTAGTGCTAACGCCCTTAAGTGTTTAAAAGTGACGTTGTGCGTGGTGGTCAATGCCTATTTTTCGCTGTGCGAAAAATACGGCTTGACAACCACAAACAAGTCACTATGTAGCTGTGGCTAGGTGTTTAATTTACGTGTTGCGAAAAACGACGCTGTCTAATAGTCGTTTTTCGTGTTGATTTCAACACTTTTTTATAAAAATTAAAATGGGTGGATATACCACCCATATAATAGTTAAAATTCCAAATCTTCAGTTGCAATTCCTAAAGTTTGTAATTCTGCTTTAACTACTTTTTCTTGATACTGTAGTTCCTCGTTGCCATACTTTTTAATCCTTTGAATTGCGACATATTTATCAATAGCTACTTTTTTTTGTTCGTTTTCGTTCATTGTTTCCATTCCTTTCGTATTCCCCCTTTGTTGATGATGATTTTATTATAAAGGGGGTAGTGTATAAAATCAATTATCTTTTATATTCATAATTGTTCTTTTTCCCCCGATAACCATCGGGGGTGGGGTGGTGTGATTTATAATTTGTTTGTTTCTTTTGGTATTAACATATAAAATGTTTCAAACAAGTTTGTTATTGAATATGAGTATCCTATAAACCCCTCATATGTAAGTGTCATATCTATTATTTCATTGTATGTGAAATAGTCTGTCATTTCTTCTAGTGTCTTGAAATTTGTTCCTTGTGTTTCGTTTACAGCTTCTAATATATTCATTGTTTGTCCTTTCTCCCCCGATAACCCTCGGGGGTGGGATAGTAGCTCGCCTTTGCCAATCTAAAAATGTTTCAAGGGTTTAGATTGTGGGTAGGCTTTGTGTGTAAGTTTTTGAGTTTCTTTTCCTAAAAGTAATCACTCCTTTCGTTATATGTAATGTTTCAATGGGATGAGTTGTATGGTTTAGGCTTGATATAGTGAAAATTCATAGTAATACATTTTTCAAGGGTCAGTTCTAAATTTTTTATACTTCAAAAATTTAGATTTGATTTATTTCACCCTTGAAAAAGGTATTACTATGAATTAAGCTATAGCAAGCCTAAACCATACAACTCATAACATTGAAAATATAATGAGTGTGATTATTGGAAAAGAAACTCAAAAACGTGAAAAGAAAAAGAAATAAATTAGTAATTAAAGAATTAAATTGGACAAAAAGAAACTTTTTCTAAAATTTTGGTTGACAAAAAAGTATAGGGTGGTGTATATTCAAACTGTACTAATTATTCGCAAAACTCAAATATTTTTCACTATCAGTATTTACTTGTGCATGCATAAGCTTAGACTGTCTTGCATGTCCCTCAAATGGAAGCACTATTGCTGTAGGAAGATATTTTTCATCCAAAGTCATAAGTGCCACCTTATTTTGACTCAATATCGATAAGTCCATAGTGGATAACCTTATATTAGCTCCGTGTACCATTATCTGAGATATATCTTCTATAGGAATCAAGGCAGTGCCTTCCTCCGTAATTATCTCTAATTGTCCTTCCTTAATATGTATCTCCGCCGGATTACTTATCTCAACCGTTCTAAATCCCACTCTTATTCTAACCTCATATCAGGTATTACACCCATATAGTTATAGCCGCAGAACTCAGTTTTCCAATCACAAACCAAGTCCTACGGCTATATAATTACGTATTATTAACAACCACTCCTATGAAGCAACTTATGCTCCTTACCAGCAATCACATCCTCATATGTCTGACTAAGAAGTGGATTATCCTCTGTAAATCTGATAAGTGATTCTCTATCCACTGCATAGATTCCTTCAGCACGGGAAGCTCTTGTTCTTGGTCCTATAGGAAGTGGCTGACCACCACCTGCTATGCAGCCTCTTCTACAAGCCATAACCTCCACGAAATCGTATGAAGCCTCACCGGCCTTGATTGCTTTAAGAAGCTTATCGGCGTTGCCAAGACCATTTACCACAGCAATCTTAACTTCTCTATCTCCAAGCATTACGCTGGTTTCTTTGATACCCTCGTCACCACGTACACCGGAAAAGCTAATCTGTGAAATAACCTGATGGCCCTTTTCGGCAGATACATGACGAAGAACTGCCTCAGTTACACCACCAGTTACACCGAAGATTGACGCTGCACCTGAAGCTATACCAAATGGCATATCTGGAGCCTCGCTCTCTATCTCATCAAACTTAATACCAGCCTGACGAATCATTCTGATGATTTCTACAGTTGTAAGAACTCTGTCTGTATCCTGTCTTCCATCAGTGAAGTTATCTGGTCTTTCTATCTCACCCTTCTTTGCTGTACAAGGCATAATAGATACAACAAATGTCTTCTTTCCATCTTCTGCGTCCTGCTTAGCAAAGTATTCCTTAACTACTGCCGAGAACATTCCCTGTGGGGAACGACATGTGGAAATGTTTTCTGCAAACTCTGGATACTTAGTCTCACAGAACTTCACCCAACCTGGACAACAGGAAGTGAAAAGTGGGAGATTCTCGTTCTTCTCTAACCTTTCAGCAAATTCCTTTGACTCTTCCACAACTGTAAGGTCTGCTGCAAAGTTAGTATCGTAAACCTTGTCAAAGCCCATCATTCTAAGGGCTGCTACAAGCTTACCCATAGTATTTTCTCCCTTAGAGAAACCAAACTTATCTCCTACAGCAAGTCTAACTGCCGGAGCAATCTGTGCCACAACTCTGATGTTAGGGTCTTCAATAGCCTGCCACACGTCAGTTACATTGGTACGAACTGAGATAGCACCTGTAGGACAGGCAACCACACACTGTCCACAGCCTACACAATCAGTTTCAGCAAGCTGTTTTCCAAAAGCAGGAGTAACCTCCATCTTAGAACCACGGTGTGCAAAATCAATAGCACCAACTGCCTGAATTTCATCACAGGTTCTTACACAGTCACCGCAAAGAATACATTTGTTAGGGTCTCTAACAATAGATGGTGAGCTAATGTCAATAGGCACCTGCTCTCTGTTATTAGGAAATCTAACTGAGTGGATTCCCACCTTAAATGCAATGTTCTGCAGGTCACAATTTCCATTTCTGGTACAGACTGTACAGTCTCTGCAATGTGACGCAAGAAGAAGCTCTATAATAAGCTTACGATATTTTCTAATCTTAGTTGAATTTGTCTTGATTACCATGCCTGCTCTTGGCTGTTCTGAACAGGAAGCAAAGATTCTTCCTCTGTCATCCTCAACCACACACATACGACAAGCGCCGTATACAGAAAGCTCTGAATGGTAACAAAATGTTGGTAAATCGATGCCAGCCTTACGAATAACTGCGAGAATATTCTTCTCTCCCTCTATAGGCACACATCTTCCGTCTATAGTCATGTATTCCATTATTCCAGCACCTCCTTACTTAATATTGATTGCCCCAAATGGACAGTCACTCTCACAAGCACCACACTTGATACACTTGCCCCCGTCAATAGTATATGGACTCTTAATCTCGCCAGATATAGCCCCTACAGGACAGTTTCTAGCACACTTAGAACAGCCCTTACACTTCTCTGGGTCTATCACATAGGTTCTAAGCGCCTGACAGTTGCCTGTACGACATTTCTTCTCTAATACGTGCTCCTCGTACTCATCTCTAAAGGTTCTAAGAGTACTAAGGACTGGAAGAGCTGCACTCTTTCCAAGACCACACAGAGCTGTATCTGTGATAGCAGTACCAAGTTCCTCCAGCATATCAAGCTGCTCCATAGTACCTCTTCCTGCCACAATATCCTCTAATATCTCAAGCATACGCTTGGTTCCCTCACGACAAGGGATACATTTTCCACAGGATTCATTCTGAGTAAAGTTCATGAAGAATCTGGCAACCTCAACCATACAAGTGTCCTCGTCCATAATAACAAGTCCACCTGAACCAATCATAGCACCACGCTTCTTTAACGAATCAAAATCTAGTGGAAGGTCAAGGTCTGTACCGATAAGACATCCACCGGATGGTCCACCTATCTGCACCGCCTTAAACTCCTTGCCATTCTTGATACCACCGCCAATCTCATAAACTATCTCTCTAAGAGTTGTACCCATAGGTACCTCTATAAGACCAGTGTTATTGATACTACCCGTTACGGCAAATGCTTTTGTTCCAGGACTCTTTTCAGTACCGATACCCTTGTACCACTTGGCACCATTTGTAATAATCATAGGAACATTGGCGTAGGTTTCAACATTGTTAAGTACAGTTGGCTTTCCGAAAAGGCCCTGCTCAACAGTTCTTGGTGGCTTAGTTCTAGGCATACCACGCTCACCCTCGATAGAAGCAGTAAGAGCCGAACCCTCACCACAAACGAAAGCTCCTGCACCACGATTTATATGTAACTTAAAGCTATATCCTGAACCTAAGATATCATCACCGAGAAGTCCTGCCTCCTCAGCCTGAGCAATAGCTATCTTAAGACGACTTATTGCAAGAGGATACTCTGCTCTAACATAGATGTATCCCTCCTGAGCCCCTACTGCATATCCTGCAATAATCATGCCCTCTATCATCTTATGTGGGTCACCTTCCATAACGGAACGGTCCATAAATGCACCTGGGTCACCCTCGTCACCATTACATACCACATAACGAATCTTCTCAGCCTGACGAGCCACCTGCTTCCACTTGTATCCTGTCTGGAAGCCACCGCCTCCACGGCCTCTAAGCTCTGAGTCGTATATCTCACCTATAATCTCATCCTGTGTCATATCAAAGAGTGCCTTCTCCAAAGCCTCATATCCGCCTACAGCAAGATACTCATTCATATGCTCTGAATCTATGTGTCCACAATTTTTAAGTACAAGTCTGGTCTGCTTAGCGTAGAAAGGAATCTCTTCCTGAGTCTTGTACTTAACACCATCCATCTCGTAAAGAAGTCTCTCCACAGGTTCACCACCTAAGATGGTTTTCTCATATATCTCCTGACAATCCTCTTCCTTAACCTTTGTGTAAAGAAAGTTATATGGTTCTATTCTAACAAGTGGCCCCATCTCACAAAATCCGTGACAGCCACTCTTTTTTACACCTGCTGCCTCTACAAACTTCTTTGTAGGACACTGTCCATCTTCACCGTGAGCTGCCTCTTCGCTAAATTCTATCTCCACATTAGAATTACCAGCAACAAGCTGACACAACTTCTCATATATCTTCGCAGAACCGCCTGCAAGACAGCCAGTTCCTGCACATATAAGAATTCTAAACTTCTCCTGCGCCATAGCTTCCTTTGCCATACGGCGAGCATTAATCAAATCTTCTCTGTTATTTAATTTCATTAATTCTCACCTCGCAATTCCTTGATAAGTGCTGTAACCTTTTCCGGTGTCATAGATGCATGAACCTCATCATTTACAGTAAGAACTGGTGCCAAGCCACAAGCACCAAGACAGGAAACTGTTTCCACAGTAAACAACATATCTTCAGTAGTATGCTGTCCCTTGGCAAGGCCAAGTTCCTTGTATAATCTGTCTAATATAGCAGTTGACTTTCTAACGTGACAGGCTGTTCCGTCACAAACCTTAATCACATACTTGCCCTTCTGCTCAAAGGAAAAATTCTCGTAAAATGTAGCAACACTAAATGCCTTTGCCTCGGTGATGCCAAGCTTACCTGCAATATATGTAAGTAACTCCGGTGGCAAATATCTATACTCAGTCTGGACATCCTGAATAATAGGTATAAGCCATCTTGGTTCTGTACCATATGTAGCAATAATCTGGTCAGCTTTTTGATAATAAGATTGCTCTAACATATCCTTCCTCCTTATATATGTATATTACATAATTTTCACTGCGGTTTGCGCCCCTTTTTTCACGATAAGCGCATATATAGTAATTATATCATCAACTGGAGTATATTCCAAGAAGAAAAGACATATGATATGGCCACATACGATTTACATGATGTGTCCTATACATGAAGTAATATTTTTAAAAATGATAAATGTAGCAAAATATGCACATCCTTAATGCAAGTATTTGAATCTTTACATTGCGTATATCCTATGCTACAGTATAACTATGCAATATTCATTGCAATATTCAATTATAATAAGTTCTTATTACAGATTTTGTAGTACTTTCCCCAGAATTTATAACGCACAATATTTTATACGCATTTTTCATATTTTACTTTACAAATTTATAGCACTCCTCTTATAATATAACTATAATATTATGAAAGGGGTTTTGAAAGGATGGATGAAACCATGACTGGCAAGGAGATTGTCAATCTCATAACTAAACTAGAGGCAAAGGGCATGACTGCTGAAGAGATTCTAGATATAATCAAGTACATCGAAACCCATGATCCTCAAGAAAAATAGTTATATACAATATATGAAAGAGGTTCACAAACTCTTTTTTAAAAAAAGTCTGTATCACTACGGAAAGTGATACAGACTTTTTTCTATGCTTTATTCTGTGCAGCAACAAGTGCCTCACTGTTATAAATTTGACGAAGCTTTGGCTTCTCAATCTTACCGGTTGGATTACGTGGAATATCAGCAAATATAATCTTACGTGGTCGCTTGTATCTTGGAAGTTCCTTACAGAAGGTATTAATCTCATCCTCTGTAACAATCTTGCCCGGTTTAAGTTCTATAATGGCTGCGGTTATCTCACCAAGACGGGCGTCTGCTATACCAATAACTGCCACATCCTTTATAGCGCTGTGCTTTGCAAGGAAGTTCTCAATCTGAACAGGATAGATATTCTCACCACCTGAAATAATTACATCCTTCTTACGATCCACAAGGAAGATAAATCCATCCTCATCAAGCATAGCCATATCTCCTGTGTGAAGCCATTCGCCCTTTAATACCTCGGCAGTAGCCTTCTTGTCCTTGTAGTAGCATTTCATAACACCAGGACCCTTAACTGCAAGCTCACCTACTTCACCATGAGCAACTTCATTACCACTTTCATCCACTATCTTAATCTCCCAGCCGTAACCAGGTACTCCAATAGCACCAACCTTATGTATGTTCTCTGTACCAAGGTGTACACAACCTGGTCCAATAGACTCTGATAAACCATAGTTGGTATCGTAATCATGGTTAGGGAATATAGTCTTCCACTTCTTAATCAAGCTCTGTGGAACCGGCTGAGCACCGATGTGCATAAGTCTCCACTGATCAAGTTCATAATCTTCTACCTTTATTTCTCCTCGCTCAATAGCCAGAAGAATATCCTGTGCCCATGGCACCAAAAGCCATACTATAGTACATTTTTCATTTGATACAGTTTCAAAAACTGTCTTAGGTGTTACGCCTTTAAGAAGTACTGCTTTGCTACCTGCAAAAAGACTTCCAAACCAATGCATCTTTGCTCCTGTATGATATAGCGGTGGGATACAAAGGAATACATCATCTCTTCCCTGCTTATGGTGATTTTGTTCACAAGCAGCAGAATGCATAAGAGCTGTATGAGAATGTAATATAGCCTTTGGAAATCCTGTTGTACCTGATGAGAAGTAAATAGCTGCATCATCCTCATCTGTAATCTCTATATCCGGCTTCTTACTGGAGCAGTTTGCTGTAAGCTTGTCATAGTCCTCAGCAAAAGTAGGACAATTGCCACCAACATAGAATAAAAGTCTGTTCTTCTCTATCTCATCTGCAATCTCCTCAATACGACCGATAAACTCTGGTCCAAATACTAGTACATCAACATCAGCAAGCTTAAGACAATACTTAATCTCCTCTGAGTCGTATCTGAAGTTAAGTGGCACGGCTAATGCACCTGTTTTTAGGATACCAAAATATATTGGCAACCACTCAAGACAGTTCATAAGAAGAATACCAACCTTATCCCCCTTCTTAATTCCTCGTGATATAAGAAGGTTAGCAAAACGATTTGCCTTCTCATCAAATACTGCCCAAGTTATCTCTCTTCTGTAGTCACAATATGGATTTGCCTCAATAAGCTCATAATCTCTCCATGTAACTCTTCTTTTCTCCTGTATATCAGGATTTATTTCAACTAAACATACCTCGTCAGCATATTCTCTTGCATTTCTCTCTAAATATTGTGTAATTGGCATTTATATTTACCTCTTGTTTCTCTAACTTTTCCCAAATATATTAAGCATTCATACCATAACCGGTTTCGAAAGCTTTAAGGTTAAGTTCTACTGTCTTTGGTGGAACAATAGACTTGATTGTCTCAATCCAAGCCTCCTTAGCAAACTCCATCTTAGTTGCTGTAAGACCAAGAATAATTGTGTTAAATACTCTTGTATTACCCATCTTCTCTGCCTCAGCCATAGCATTTACTGATATAACATTGTACTTATCAGAAAGCTCCTCTATGATGTTCTCTGGATATTCCATAGCACCGGTAACAACTGTCATAGGATCAATTCTCTGGTCATTTATAATAATTGTTCCGTCTTTCTTAAGGAAATGTGCATATCTAAGCGCCTCGAGTCTCTCAAATGCTATAAGGATATCTGCCTGACCTTCCTCGACGATAGGCTCTGCAACCTTCTCACCGTATCTTACAAAGGTAACAACGCTACCACCACGCTGTGCCATACCGTGAACCTCTGAAATCTTAACGTCATAGCCTGCTGATGTAGTAATATTTCCAAGGATACGGCTAGCAAGGAGTGTTCCCTGTCCACCTACACCAACTATCATAATATTTACTGTATTCTTAGCCATATTACTCACCTGCCTTCTTTAATGATATTGCATCAAATGGACACTTGCTCATACAAAGTCCACATCCATTACACATAGTCTCGTCGATAACAATGTGTCCGTCCTTTTTGGTCATAGCAGGACATCCCGGTACAAGACAAGCACCACACTTCTTACACTTTTCGTCATCTACGATACATTTGCCCTTTGGTACATAGGATTTGAGGAGTGCACAAGGTGACTTACAAATAATAACTGAAACTGCTTCTCTTGCAACCTCCTGCTTAATTGTCTTCTCCATAGCCTCAAGGTCAAAAGCATCTACCTCGTAAACATTTTCAATGCCCATAGCCTTGCAGAGGTTGAAAATGTTAATAGGATATGTAGGCTCGCCCATAAGAGTCTTACCAGTTGCTGCATGCTCCTGATGACCTGTCATACCTGTAGTTGAATTGTCAAGGATAAGAACTGTTCCTGTACCCTTGTTGTAAACCATATTCATAAGTGAGTTAACGCCTGTATGAAGGAATGTGGAATCACCAATCACAGCAACCCAATCCTTTATGAATTCTCTACCCTTAGCCTTCTCCATACCATGAAGAGTTGAGATACTTGCTCCCATACATACTGTTGTATCAATAACATCAAGTGGTGCAACTGCTCCAAGAGTATAACATCCAATATCTCCAGCAGCATGAATTTTAAGTTTCTTAAGCACTGAGAAAGTACTTCTATGTGGACATCCAGGGCAAAGTATTGGAGGTCTATTAGGTA
>SVED01000106.1 GCA_015057515.1 Lachnospiraceae bacterium | reverse complement strand
CTTCATGTAGGTGAGGCACAGATGGAAGATGGGCGATACATGTATCGCTACAAAGACCCATACGGCAAGAGAAAGACGGTATACAGTTGGCGATTGACCAGTGGTGACCCTACACCATCCGGTAAGAGGAAGGAGGTTTCTCTAAGAGAAAAGATTCGGGAGATTGAGAATAATATCAAACGTGGGATGTATACCACAGATATGACGGTATGTGAGCTGGTAGAAAAATATCTTACCACCAAAACCGGAGTGGCGTACAGTACGCGTCAAGGATATCAATTTGTACAGAATCTTTTAGCAAAGGAATCATTTGGACAGAGGAAGATAGTTGAGGTCAAAACATCGGATGCAAAAATATTTCTGATTCAGTTGCAGGAGAGTGGAAAAGGCTACAGTACAGTATGTACAGTGCGAGGAGTTCTTCGTCCGGCATTTCAGATGGCGGCAGATGATGACATGATTATTAAAAATCCGTTCCAGTTTGAACTTCATACGGTAGTTGTAAATGATAGTGTGAAGCGTGATGCGATTACAAGAGAGCAGGAACGTAAATTTTTGGAGTTCATTGAGAAGGACCCGCATTACAGTCAGTTCTATGATGCAATATTTATTCTGTTTAAGACCGGACTTCGTATTAGTGAGTTCTGTGGATTGACTATCAAGGATGTTGATTTCAGAAAGAATGTCTTAAGAGTGAATCATCAGCTTCAGAGAACCAGTAAGATGGAATATATTTGTGCTCCACCAAAAACAGAATGCGGAAATCGCAATATTCCGATGAAACCGGAAGTCGTGGAGGCCTTTAAGAGAATTATCAAGAATCGTCCAAAACCTAAAGTAGAACCGATTATAAATGGTTATACGGGGTTCCTGTTCTTAGACAAAAACGGTATGCCGAAAGTATCACAGCATTGGCAGAAGTGTTTCCAACTTATTCTGCAGAAGTATAACAATACATACAGAGTGCAATTGCCAAAGATAACGCCTCATGTATGCAGACATACTTGTTGTACGAATTATGCAAAGAGTGGTATGAATCCGAAAGTGTTGCAGTATATTATGGGACATGCAGACGTGTCTGTAACTCTTGATACATATACGCACATCAAGGAGGAAGATGCCAAAGAAGAGATGGAAAGACTGGGGCTTTTGAATGTAAAAGAGGCTTAAAAATAACATCTGCTGATTTTGGGTGGCACAATTATATGGTATAAATTTTTTGAAACTATGTGCCATACATTAAGTTGGTATGTTATAAAAGTCTAAGAAATGCTGTATTTATGGGATTTCCTGAGAATTTATACCAAGAAAAAAACGTGGTATAAAATTTTTAAATTTATACCATTTTTATACCACGGACCCGAGAAAACTTGCGTTTTTATGAGAAGAAATGGCAAGTTGATAAAATAGTAAAAATCCAACAAACCCAGTAAAAACAATGGTTTGAGATGATTTGAAAGGAAAAGAAATTTTATGCCAAACAAGATAAAAGTGCTCATGGTTTGCCACGGCAACATCTGCCGTTCCCCCATGGCAGAATTTGTCCTAAAAGACCTAACCCAAAAACTCAATATCTCCCACCACTTCCATATCGCTTCAGCAGCCACCAGCACCGAGGAGATATGGGGGAACGTTGGTAATCCCGTCTACCCACCAGCCAAAAAGGAACTGGCCAAGCACGGAATCTCCTGTGAAGGAAAACGGGCGGTTCAGCTTCGTAAGGATGATTATGACAAGTACGATTTCCTTATCGGTATGGATAGTGCGAACATAAGGAATATGAATCGTATATTAGGGGGGGACCCGGAGAGAAAGACTCATTTATTCCTTACTTTTGCAGGGGAAAATAGAGATGTGGCTGACCCTTGGTACACAGGAAATTTTACTGCAACCTACAATGATGTTTTGGCGGGCTGTAAAGGACTTTTGGAGTATTTGGGATACGAAGTTTTGCTTTAAATTAATGCATCTGTATGGTATAATTATACTGTTACGATTTCACTAATTTTTAATGGAGGTGCACATAAGATGGGAAAGTTTGTTATTAAGGAAACAGCTACAGGTATTAAGTTCGATTTAAAGGCTACTAATGGCCAGGTTATCGGTACTTCAGAGGTTTATTCTTCAAAGAGTGCTTGTAAAAATGGTATTGCAAGTGTTCAGAAGAATGCTCCGGTTGCTCCGGTTGAGGATCAGACAGTTGCAGATTACAAGCAGGAGAAGAATCCTAAGTTCGTACTCTACACTGACAAGGCAGGAGAGACTAGATTTAAGTTAAATGCTAGCAATGGTGAGAATATTCTTGCCAGTGAGGGATATACTACTAAGGCAGCGGCCTTAAATGGTATCGAATCAGTTAAGAAGAACGCTGTAGATGCAGATATAGAAGAATAAAAAAAGGCGGTATTTATTTTATGGAATTAAAGGGAACTAAGACAGAGAAGAACTTACTTGCAGCATTTGCTGGTGAGTCACAGGCACATACTAAGTATAAGTATTATGCGTCAAAGGCAAAAAAGGACGGATACGTTCAGATGGCCAGCATATTTGAAGAGACAGCTAACAATGAAAAAGAGCATGCGAAGATCTGGTTCAAGCTTCTTCATGGTGGCATGCCTTCAACCATTGAGAATTTAAAGGATGCTGCTGATGGTGAGAACTATGAGTGGACTGATATGTACGCTGAGTTCGCAAAGGATGCCAGAGCTGAGGGCTTTGATGATATTGCAGCACTTTTTGAGGGCGTTGCAGCTATTGAGAAGGAGCATGAGGAAAGATACAGAAAACTCCTTGCTAACATTGAAGGCGACTTAGTATTCTCTAAGGATGGAGATGTGGTATGGCAGTGTGCTAACTGTGGACATATTTGCATTGGCAAGAAGGCACCGGAGGTTTGTCCTGTATGTGCTCATCCACAGAGCTATTTCCAGGTTCGTGCTGAGAACTATTAAGATTACATTTTCACTAAATTAGGTGATTACAACACTAAAGTGCTACTACTTTGTTTATCCAAAGAGTAGCACTTTAATTATTTGGATTTATAAGTGAAAAAAATATATAAAATTCCCCCACCATATGTTATAATATTTCTCTAGTAAACTAGCATCCTGCAAAAAGGAGGTGCTCCATGAAGATTACAACCTTATGCTATATTGAGAAAAATAATTGCTATCTTATGCTTTATCGTGACAAAAAAGAAAACGACCAAAGCCAGGGCAAATGGCTCGGAGTAGGTGGTAAACTTATGGATGGAGAATGTCCTGATGAATGTGTGGTTAGAGAGACTATGGAGGAGACCGGTCTTAAATTAGTCAGCTACAGACTTAGAGGTTTTGTTACCTTTGTGTCAGATGTTTATGATGACGAGATGATGTTTATTTACACTGCCGATAGCGTTGAAGGAGAACTTAATATGGAGTGTAATGAGGGTACTCTTCAGTGGGTGCCTAAGGACAGAGTTTTGGACTTAAGTCTCTGGGAGGGTGACAAGATATTTTTAAAGGAGCTTATTAAAGGCAGAGACAACCTTAACATCAAGCTGGTTTACGAGGGAGATAAGCTGGTGGAGTATGTAAAGTACTAGGTTATACACATTTATTTAAGCAATATCAGCCTGCTGGCTATCTTTTAGATATTAAAATATTTTGGCAGTGTACTGCCCTGTATGAGGTGTTATTATGTATTATGTACCAGAAGGAACCATCAAGTGTGGTTATTATCAGTGTAGCTGTTGTGGGGAGAAATTTTTATCCCTGCAGACTATGACTACCATAGATTGTATATATTGTGAAGCAGATGTGGATCTTGAGATAGGCCCGGATGAGGATATGAGCACTATGAAGGATACCGCTCATCTGATTCAGGTTCTTGAGGGTGAGGAAGTAGAAAAAATGGATACCCTCTTAAGTCTTGCCATAACAGGTGGCAACTACGAGTGGATTTAGTTAACGGGCAGGCTGTGTTACAAAATTCACGACTTGTTTTAGAAAGGAACTTACCATGAAGATTGCAGTTTTAGGACCGGAAGGTACCTTTAGCGATAAAGCATATTTAGAGTATGCAGA
>SVED01000105.1 GCA_015057515.1 Lachnospiraceae bacterium | reverse complement strand
CGAATCTGAAGATTATTTTCGTCATACTTAGGTACCTTTCTTGTTACGTAAGCAGGAACGGTGACTGCCTCAAAATATTTTAGAACAGACACTCTTTTGTTTCCCTCTACAACGTAATATTTGTTCATATACTCATAAACCTTAATTGGGTCTCTGATGCCCTCTTCAATGTGACTGTCACAGAGGCTGGACCACTTAGCACCAAACTCCGTTTTATAATCAAGAATAGGCATAAAATTGTTAGCAAAGGCGTAAGTTCTTCCTATATTACTAGTGCCTACCACCCTATCTAACGGTATCTGTACCAAGCCTAGGTTTACCTCGCTTTGGATTTCAACACCCCCAAGTATCTCATCCAAAACCGGAAGATATTCATTTTCTCCTTTTGACACAGCAGTTTTAAATGCCTTTAAGCCTGCCTTCTGTGCCTTTTCAAAATCAGCATATGCCATTTATTCTCCTTCCCCCGTAGGTTGTCATAGTGACAAATATATGTTGATATAGAAAAAATGTGATATTACTTTCCCATTTCGGATAATAATACCACACTTTTTAATATTTTCAAGATAAATTTTCAATCCTTATTGATGTATGAATTAATACTCCTTTTTCTGAATTATTCTGCATGAAAAAAAGTATGAAACCACAAGTATTACAAACAATATAACGAGCAATATTCCCACTAATATTGCATTTAAAGCCCCGTTGAAAGCGGAAAGTTTTTCCATAAACTCTGTGAATTTTCCCTTAATGTCAATATCAAAAACCTCTGTCAAAAGCTTATAACCACCAAAAACAATTATAAATACAGAAGCTATAGATATAAGGATTGCCGTTCTAGATTTCTCCACGCCATACTTAATCTCTACAGGAATATTAATGGATAGTAATAATCCCATTCCTACAGTTGCGCCTGTTGTGGATGATATAATCTTATCAAGATTTGTATTTATTCCGAACATTTCGCCTAATACTAAGCAAATCACAACAGAAATCACACATGCAAGTATTAGGTTTAACGCTGTGAAAATATATTTTTCCAGTACGTAAATCTTTCTTGTCGTAGGTAGTGTTAGTAAAAATGACATTCCTCCATCCATGTCATCATATGACAGGGTTGAAAGCGAAAGCATAGATGTAAGTAATACAATATATGTGGCTGCAAAGGTAACATCTTTGTTAGTGTATGCAAATATAGCACCAAACCCTATAGCGAATATAAAAAACTTCTTTTGAGCAAGTACAATCTTTAAATCCTTAACTAATAAACCCTTCATTATTTTCTCTCCCCCTGTACCATAAGTATTATAAAGTCGTCAATATTTCCCTTCTCAATAGCTATCTCAGGATAGTTTTCATGGTAAAAATCCTTCTGGTTAGTGAGACAAAGATAACCGTATTTCTCCTTCTTTGTTGATATAATGTAATCCTTCTCAATCTTCTCATACTGAGTGGCTGTGCACTTTAAAACACCATATTCTGAGAGTAATACATCTGTATCCTCATGGATAATAATCTTTCCTTCAGATATCATATAAATGTCATCACATATACCCTCCAAATCAGATGAAATATGTGAACTGATTAAAATTCCGCGACTGTCATCCTCCATGTATTCTCTAAGCATATCTAAAAGCTCATTCCTCATAATAACATCAAGGCCGGCAGTAGGCTCATCTAAGATAAGAAGCTTAGCGTTGTGAGATAGTGCAATAATAACCTTAAGCTTAGCCTTCATACCAGTAGAAAATCCCTTAATAGTTTTATCCATTGGCAGATTGTATTGCTTGCATTTTGCCAGAAAAGTTTCCTCAGAAAACTCCTTATACATAGCCTTCAATATACTTACCATATCCTTAACCTTAAGGTAGTCACAGGTATTTGTTTCTGTAAGTACAATACCTAGCTTTTCCTTGTCAGCAGGAGTGAGTGTACTTACCTCCTTACCAAACATCTGAACGCTACCACTTTCTGGAAAAACGAGGCCGAGAATCGATTTAAATGTTGTGCTTTTACCCGCACCATTGCTTCCCACAAGACCTGTTACCTGGCCTGCCTTCACCTCCAGTGAACAGTCTAAATTAAATGAACCGTAATTCTTCTTTACATTACATAGTTTTAATAACATACTAACCCCTCCAAGATTCTAAAATGTTAAAAGTCATTAAGGACTACTTGAAATAGTGCTTCTGTGTCCTCTTCAGTCATGCCACATTCTTTAGCTTTTCTAACCCCCTGTTCGAAAAGCCTCTCAATCTCCTTTTGCTTCTCCTCCAAAGCAATGTTTGGATTGATATTTGCCACAAAACTGCCCTTGCCATGTACTGTTACTATGTATCCCTCCTGCTCTAGGGCATCATAGGCCTTCTTAACAGTAAGAGCGCTTATTCTAAGATCCTTAGATAAGGTTCTTACCGAAGGAAGCATAACATCTGGTAACAGCTGTCCTGATATTATGTTATCTTTCATCTGCACCACTATCTGTTCGTAAATAGGAGTCATAGATGAATTGTTAATTATTAAATTCATATGTTAATCGCCCTCCTTATGCAAACAGTATATAACAGTTAGTAACTGTTGTCAACTGTTTTATACTGTTTATTTAAAACCACAAAAAAATATGCGCAAGCCAATGACTTACGCACATTTTGTTCACTTATTTTAGCTTGAAATTTCTATTACCAATCTTTTTTCTAGATTGTAAAATCCACTCTCGCCCCTGCAACACCACCGCCTAGGCTTGCGATAGAATCTATGGCTGCTATATCTTCACTGCTTGTCTCGATAGGCACTATGTTTGCAATCTGACTATTCGTAAACTCATGCATACCTGTGGACATATTCTGAGTGGCATCCTCCACATTTTTGTTTAACTCATCCATCTTCTTTCTGAATTCAGCCTCTTCTTCCTCATCCCACTGTGACTCAGCCTTTTCCTTTTGTTTTGCCCTTAGACGAGCCATCATCTGGGCATTCTTGGCTGCCTGATACATATCGTCGTCAAACTCCATCAGTTTTTTTTCATCGCTTTGTGGAACTTCTACGCCCTTTGACATAAGCCTAAACACTTCAAGTATCTTGCCCATATCCTCGCCGTATTTTTTTGCCCCTTCAGTTTGAGATTTTGCTGATGCCAGCTGTACATCTGCCATGAGCATCTCGCTAACCTTTTCCTTGTCTTTAGCCATCTGTTTGCTGGCTTCTTCTGTAAGGATAAGCACACAGCCATCCTCAGTCTCCACAGACTCAGGAGCGTCCTTTAATATCTCGCTATCCTTAGGAATTTTGTATGCCTCATAGGTATTCAAAAATCCTGTAAAATTATTTGTCCTTGATACATTCATACTAATCTCCTCCTTGAAATTGAGTACAGAAATCCTTTTCCTATTCTACTTATCGGCAGATTAATTTGAAAATGTTATACCAACTGTACAAATAAAATAAAAGGTTACCAGTAAAACAACCGGTAACCTTTTTATCCCTATAGAATATTTTATAAAATTAAAGTACTGCGCCCTGTGCCTTCATAGCCTCTGCAACCTTCTCGAAGCCTGCGATGTTAGCACCAGCTACGAAGTTACCCTCTACACCGTAACGCTTAGCAGCGTCTGAAACCTTAGCATAGATGCCCTTCATAATGCCCTGAAGCTTCTCATCAACCTCTTCGAATGACCAAGAAAGTCTCATAGAGTTCTGAGTCATTTCAAGAGCTGATGTAGCAACGCCACCTGCATTTGCAGCCTTACCAGGCATAAAGCACATACCGCTCTCAAGGTAGAAGTCTGTAGCCTCTCTAGTTGAAGGCATGTTAGCACCCTCTGCCACAAGGAAGCATCCGTTAGCCTTAAGAGCCTTAGCATCATCAAGGTTAAGCTCGTTCTGAGTAGCACATGGAAGAGCAATATCACATGGGATAGTCCAAATACCCTTACCCTCAGTATACTTAGCAGTTGGAACTGCATCTACGTACTCCTTAATTCTTCCACGACGAACTTCCTTAATCTCCTTAACTACATCAAGCTTAATTCCGTCTGGATCATATACGTATCCATTTGAATCTGAAAGTGCAACAACCTTTGCACCAAGCTGCTGAGCCTTCTCAGTAGCATATATAGCAACGTTACCTGAACCAG
>SVED01000028.1 GCA_015057515.1 Lachnospiraceae bacterium | reverse complement strand
ACAGTCAGGACCTATTTCAGGCTTGTTAAGAGATTTAAACATTATTGCAGATGATTTCAATTTCATGAACAGTAAAGGTGCTACTATAGGACTTATCGGTTTCATGAATTTCTGGATGTGGTATGGTAATACTATGATCGTGCTTATAGCAGGTATCCTTGGTATCAACCCATCATTATATGAGGCAGCCATGGTTGATGGTGCAAGTAGTAAGCAGCAGTTCTTCAGTATCACTATTCCATTGCTCAAGCCTATTTTACAGTTCACATTGGTTACTTCCGCTATCGGTGGTCTCCAGATGTACGATATACCAGCACTCTTTAATACTTCACAGGGTGTAGGTATGCCAGGACGTGTATCTCATACAGTAACTATGATGGTTAGAGAGTATGCATTCTCAACAAACCCAGACTATGGTAAAGCGGGTGCAATCTCTGTTATCTTGTTTATGTTTACTCTTATTATATCTCTTGTATTCTTTGCGCTTACTAGAGATAGAGAGCCTAAGCAGAGACATGCTGTAATTAGATAGGAGGTGCAGAGACAATGGCAAAGACAGCGACTATAGCTGATGACGGCTATGCAGCAAAGATAAAGGCAAAGAAAATATTTAGAACTGTTGTCTGTGTATTTCTTTGTATCTTGAGTGTATTTCCTTTCTACATAATGATTATCAACGCTACTCGTGGTAGTGCAGATATTCAGGCAGGTATAGGATTACTTCCTGGTAAGGATTTAGCTAGAAACTTCCAAGGTATGATTGAAGCATCTCTTGGTAAGGATACAAATGTTTGGGAAGCTATGTTACACAGTGCTATGATTGCGGTTCCTGCAACTATTTTACAGGTATACTTCGCAACATTTACTGCGTACGGCTTAACTGTATATCAGTTCAAACTTAGAAATATGGCATGGTCATTCATTATGGCGATTATGATGATTCCTGCACAGGTTTCAGTTATCGGTCTTATGGAGTTCATGACAAAGATTGGTTTATATAACACTTACTGGCCACTTATTATCCCAGCGATTGCGGCACCATCTACTGTTTACTTTATGAAGCAGTATATGACTAGTGCACTTTCAATTGAGATTATTGAGGCTGCAAGAATTGATGGTTCAGGTGAGTTTGCAACTTTCAACAAGATTGCACTTCCACTTATGAAGCCAGCTATGGCAACACAGGCGATTTTCGCATTCGTTGCTTCATGGAACAACTTGTATGTTCCTAACATGATGATTATTAGTACAGATAAGTATACTCTTCCTATGTTCATCACAGGTCTTCAGTCAGACCAGATTAGAATGAATTATGGTTTCTTATACGTATCACTTACACTTACAGTATTACCACTTTTGATTGTATACTTCGCATTATCAAAGTATATCATCGCAGGTGTTGCACTCGGTGGTGTAAAGGAGTAATTTACTTTTAATCTATAATACAAAACATAAACCGTGGTTGGTTTCAACCACGGTTTTTTTTATGTGTAATATTCGTTAAATGCAATATTGTGTTTTTTTCTAAAAAGTTTGGTGTAAAAAGTGTGAAAATAGTTGACGAAAGCAAAAAAGTACAATAAACTATAACAGTATCTTAATTCACACGGAGGACATTATGAAAAAGACAAAATTATATAAAAGATTGTTAACTGGTGCTATGCTTTTTGCAATGACTGTTTTTTCTCTTGCAGGATGCAAAACAACTGATTCATCAGATGGTGCTGTAAATTATGAGAATTCATCTGAGACTAAGGCATTGGTTGTAGGCGATAGAGATGTATTTTTGGATGAAGTGTTTGTATACACTTTTCAGAATATTTATCTAAGAGGTACTCCATCGACAGATTGGACAGAGAACCATAGCATATCAGTTAAGCAAGAGGTTATTTCATCTATAAGAGAAACAAAGATATTGCACAAGGTAGCTGTGGATAATGGTTATACATTAGACGAGAGTGATTATGAAACTGTTGATTTAACATCTTCTAATTATGAGGCAACATTTGGTGAAGAGTTATTGAAAAAGTATGGTATAACACATGAAACTATATATATGGTTTTTGAGGAACAGGCTCTTGTATCAAAATTTGAAACAGAGATAAAGAATGATATGGGACGTAAGATTACTGCAGATTTAACTGAACAGTACAAGGATTTTCAGTTCAATACATTATATTATATGATGTTCCCAACAGTAGAAAAAGATGAAAATGATGAACCAAAATTAGATGAGAATGGTAATGTTATACCTTTACCTGAAGCGGACAAGCTAGCTATTAAAGAGCAGGCAGAGGCTGCAGTGGAAGAGATTCGCGGTGGTGCAGATTATTTAGAAGTTGCAGAGAAGTACGGCATAACCAGTTATTGTTCTGAAACATCAGGATATATGGGTAGCTATTCAGATGAGATAAACACAGCCCTTAAAGATTTAGGGGATGGCGATTGTACAGATATTATGGAAGGTGAGCTTGGCTACACTGTTATTTACGTAATAACTGCTGATGATGAGTCACTAAAAACTAACTATGTAAATATGTTAGCTGGTGAGGCAACTGACGGAGAGTATGAGATTTTGAGAAATAACTGGCTGGCTACTGTGGAGATTGATGCTAAAGGTGATATGGAAGGCACAGTATGGGATGATGTTGTGATTCTTGACATTGTTAAAGATTTTGAAGTTGAGTACTAAAATATATTAAAAGAAGAGAGCTGTATGTGTGAGCATACAGCTCTCTATTTTTTATACATATTAAAAAAAATAAAAGGTTTTTAAGAGGTTTTGTAGAATAATATAATTGTGACGGTTATTTTTTAGTTTTATAGGGTATAGATATGAGTGGATTATTATTGAGACAATATTTTGAACAACGAGAGCATGAGATGTACAGAGGATGTGCATCCTTTAGTGATGAAACAAAGGGAAGACAACGGGAAGAGTCAAAGTGTGATATAAGGACAGACTTTCAAAGAGATAGAGACAGGATAATTCACTGTAAGTCTTTCAGAAGACTTAAGCATAAAACACAGGTTTTTTTGGCGCCAGGTGGAGATCATTATAGAACAAGACTTACACATACCTTGGAGGTTTCTCAGATTGCCAGAACTATTGCAAGGGCATTAAGGCTTAATGAGGATTTAACAGAAGCTATTGCATTAGGTCATGATTTGGGACATACACCTTTTGGACATGCAGGTGAGCGAGCACTGTCTACCCTTACAGCAAAGCCTTTTAGACATAATGAACAGAGTGTAAGAGTAGTTGAATACCTTGAAAAGAACGGTATGGGACTTAATCTTACATGGGAAGTAAAGGACGGTATTCTCAACCACAAGACAAATACAATGCCTTCTACCCTGGAGGGATGTATCGTTAGGATTTCTGACAAAATAGCATATGTTAACCATGATATTGATGATGGGATTAGGGCTGGTATATTGACGGAAGAATCATTACCTAAAATGAGCACAGATGTTTTAGGACACAGCACACGTGATAGGATAAATACACTTATTCATAGCGTTGTTACAAATAGCATGAATAAGGATTTTATTTCCCTGTCTGACGAAGTACAAGAAGCCTTGACAGAGCTTAGAGGCTTTATGTTTAAGGATTTGTACACCAATCCTATTGCAAAGAGCGAAGAAGCCAAGGCTGAACAGCTTATATGTATGCTATACAATGAATATATGGATTCTACAGACAAATTACCTAAAGAATATATAGATTATATTGAAAAGGGTATTAACAAAGAAACAGTTGTATGTGATTATATAGCCGGTATGACCGACAATTATGCCGTTGAGATGGCACAGGAATTATTTGTTCCAAAGTTTTGGCGTTCGTAGGGAGGACAAGGTATTGTACTATTCTGATGATATTATAGAAGAAGTCAGAAGTCGAAGTGATATAGTGGATGTAATTGGTGGTTATGTTAGTCTGAAACGTAAAGGAAGTACCTTTTCGGCATGTTGTCCTTTTCATCATGAGAAAACACCATCATTTCATGTTAGTAAGGACAAACAAATGTATCATTGCTTTGGATGTGGAGTAGGTGGAAATGTATTTACTTTCATCATGGAGTATGAGAACTATTCCTTTGTTGAGGCTGTAAAGCTATTGGCTGACAGAGGCGGTATTACCCTTCCTGAGCGGGATATGAGTGATGAGCAGCGCCGCAGGGAAAATTATAGAACTATGCTGAAGGATATGAACAAAACTGCAGCAGCATATTTTCACTATCTTTTGACTAAGACGGAACGAGGAAATAAAGCAAAAGAATACTTGCAAAAAAGAGGCTTAACTGAAGAAACTATAACTAAATTTGCCCTTGGGTATTCTGATATATATGAAAATGATTTATATAAGTATTTAAAAAACAAAGGGTATACAGATGCCGAAATGAAAGATTCAGGTTTAGTCGATATTCACGAGGATAAGGGTGGAATTGATAAATTCTGGAATCGAGTTATGGTGCCTATACTTGATATAAATGGAAAGGTTATAGGTTTTGGTGGACGTGTGTTGGGAGATGGTATGCCAAAATACATTAACACTAAAGAAACGGCTGTATTTGATAAGAGTCACAACTTATTTGCTATGAATATAGCCCGCCGTTCTAAACGCCGAGGTATTATTATCTGTGAGGGATATATGGATGTAATTGCCCTACATCAGGCTGGTTTTGATAATGCTGTTGCATCATTAGGTACAGCCTTTACCATAGGTCAAGCAGAGATTATAAAACGTTTTACTGAAGAGGTATATTTGGCCTATGACAGTGATGGTGCGGGAACAACAGCAACTCTAAAAAACATAGGTATACTTCGTGAGGTAGGTCTGGTTACAAGAGTAATTGATATGAAACCGTATAAGGACCCGGATGAGTTTATACAGGCACTTGGAACGGATGCCTTTGCTGAACGAATAAGTAATTCTGTTACAGGTATTGTATTTGAGGTGGATACAGTTGCCAAGTCTTACAACATGAAGGATCCTGAGGAGAAAATTAAATTCTCAAAAGATGTAGCTAAGCGTCTTGCTTCTATTGAAGAGGTTTTGGCAAGACATAGTTATATTGATGCAGTTTCAGATAAGTATGCTTTGGATAAGGAGGGCCTAAAATCTTTAGTATCTAAGTATGGAGATTCAGGTTTAACACAGGCTAATATTTATGAGGATAAGGCTTTTGTAAAACAAAAAAATGTAGCTGCAGATGATTGTAACAAGGCTCAGAGACTTCTGCTTACATGGCTTGTAAATGATACTCGATTATTCAAATTGCTTGAAGGCATTATTGACGAGCATGACTTTATTGATGAAGATTATAAGATAGTGGCTACAACCTTATTTGAACAATATAGGAAACATGGGACTGTAAATCCGGCTGCTGTTGTAGATTTGTTTGAAGATGTAGAAAAGCAACGGTTGGTAGCTATGATGCTACAGACTGAGCTGCCTTTTGATACAACTATAGAGGAACAGGAAAAGGCCATAAATGACGTAGTGAGAAAGACTAAGCTAACACGTATTGATACTGAACTCGCTCAGTGCTCAAATGATTTAAAAAAGTTTCAGGAATTAATTGTTATGAAAGCTAAGGTTCCTAAACTGCATATTTCAATAAAAAATGGATAGAATATTTAACACTATGGAGGATTATTATAATGGAAGAGAACAAGACAAATGAGCAAATGGTTGAGGAGAGATTTTCTGCAAAGCTGGCAGAACTCTTAGAGGTCGCTAAGAAAAAGAAAAATGTTATTGAAGATACAGAGATTATCAATCATTTTAATTCCTGCAAGGATATTGAGCTTACAACCGATCGTATGGTGGCTATATTTGAGTACCTTGAGGCAAATGAAATAGATGTTCTTACCATCACAGAAGACGATGATGAGGAGCCAGATGATATCATTCTTGAGGCTGAGGCTGATGATATTGATTTGGATGTGGAGCATATTGATCTTTCAGTTCCAGATGGTGTTAGTATAGAAGATCCGGTTAGAATGTACCTTAAGGAAATTGGTAAGGTACCACTTCTTTCTGCCGAGGAAGAAATAGAGCTTGCAAAGAAAATGGAAGATGGGGATGAGGATGCAAAGAAGAAACTTGCAGAGGCAAACCTTCGTCTTGTTGTTAGTATTGCCAAGAGATACGTTGGTAGAGGTATGTTATTCCTAGATCTTATTCAGGAAGGTAATTTGGGACTTATCAAGGCTGTTGAGAAATTTGATTACCGTAAGGGTTACAAATTTAGTACCTATGCTACATGGTGGATTAGACAGGCAATCACTAGAGCTATTGCAGATCAGGCAAGAACTATACGTATACCGGTTCATATGGTTGAAACAATAAACAAATTGATTCGTGTATCAAGACAGCTTTTGCAGGAACTTGGAAGAGAGCCTCATCCAGAAGAAATCGCAGAGGAAATGGATATCCCAGTTGAACGTGTAAGAGAGATTCTTAAGATTTCACAGGAACCAGTTTCCCTCGAAACTCCTATTGGTGAGGAAGAAGATAGTCATCTTGGAGATTTTATTCAGGATGAAAATGTTCCTGTTCCAGCTGAGGCTGCGGCATATACATTGCTCAGAGAGCAGATAGGAGAAGTTCTAGGAACTCTAACTGAAAGAGAACAGAAGGTACTGAAGCTTAGATTTGGTTTAGAGGATGGTAGAACAAGAACTCTTGAAGAAGTTGGAAAAGAGTTTAAAGTAACCAGAGAGCGTATTAGACAGATAGAGGCAAAAGCCCTCAGAAAACTTAGACATCCAAGTAGAAGCAGAAAACTGAAAGATTATCTTGAGGAAGATAACTAATTTGAGGTTAAAAAAATGACAGATATTAAATTGTCAAAACGAATGCAGGCTGTAGCACACATGGTAACAGAAAATAGTGTGGTAGATATAGGTTGTGACCACGCATTTGTATCTATCTACCTTATTATGTCAAAAAAAGCAGAGAAGGTTATTGCCATGGATGTAAATAAGGGCCCCTTAGATATTGCAAGACAGAATGTATCCTCATATGGGTGTGAGTTATGCATAGATATACGGTTGTCTAATGGATTTGAAAAGCTTCATGTTGGAGAAGCAAAGGTTGCTATAATTGCTGGCATGGGAGGTCCTCTTACGGTAGACATACTCAAAAGAGGAAAAGAACATACTGATGCAGGTATTTCTCTTGTTTTACAACCCCAGTCAGATATAGGTCTGGTTAGACAGTATTTGTATTCTATAGATTATGAGATTATCAAAGAGGATATGCTTATAGAAGATGGTAAATACTATACTCTTATGAAAGCAATACCTGCTACAGATAATATTCTTCCGTACAGTGAGGAAGAATTCATTTTTGGAAGATGTCTTATCAAGGATAAGCATCCGGTTTTACGTTCATATTTGGAATTGGAATTACGTAAAAATAGGGAATTATTATCCAGCCTTGAACATATACATACGGAGAAATCCATCCTGCGAAAAAAAGAAATATCTGATTATGTAAGTATGTGTGAATGTGTTCTCGAAAATATAGTTTAAAATATTTATTGTTGTTATAGGAGGTGCTTTTGTGGTTTGCGATGATTTAATTCGTGTTTTGGAGGTACAGTCACCACCTGAATATGCATTGGAATGGGATAATGTGGGCTTGTTGGTTGGCAGAAGGCAAAAGGAAGTAAAGAAAGTTATGCTAGCTGTGGATGCTACTGCTGATGTATGCCAGATGGCCATAGATAAAAAGGTGGATATGCTTATTACTCACCATCCTATGATTTTTTCAAAAATAAAAAAAGTGAACGACGATACTATTCTAGGTGAAAAAATTCTTTCCCTTATCGAAGCTGGAATAGTTTGCTATGCCATGCATACAAATTACGACACAAAGGGTGGTATGGCAGAAAATGCTGCAAATATTCTTGGTCTAGATAATCTGGAGGTGCTAGAAGAAACACTAAATGGTGAAGGTATAGGCAAAATAGGTTTTCTAAATACCAGTGTCACATTGAAGGAATTAGCACTTTTAGTGAAAGATAAATTTGGTTTGGAAAATGTGTTAACATACGGTAAATTAGATAAAAAGCAATATAAAATTGCTATTTGTCCCGGCTCTGGAAAGAGCGTTATAGACGGAGCAATTAAAAAAGATGTTGATTGTTTAATTACAGGTGATATAGGTCATCATGAGGGCATTGATGCAGTAGATATGGGTCTTTCAATAATTGATGCCTCACACTATGGTATAGAAAAAATATTTATGCAATACATTTATGACTATTTAAAGAAGTGTTGCCCGGAAGTAGACATTGAGATAGCAGATGTTGGAGTACCTTTTAAAATGATTTGATTTACGTGAAAAAAGCAAAAAGGAGGCATTGCAATGGGACAGATTGATATTAAAATAGGTGAAGAAACTTATGTTGTAGAGAATCCATTAACTGTAGCAGACTTTATAGAAGCTCACTATCCAGAGGATAGATATGCGTACATATTAGCTACTAAAAACGGTAAACTGTGTGAATTAGGAACAATGATTGATGCATCATGCAAACTGGAGCTAATAACAAAGAGTACAGTTATGGGTATGGATACATATAAAAGAAGTCTTACTTTGCTTATGGTAGCAGCTTTTGCAGATGTATTAGGAAGTAAGATTAATCATCGTGTAAATGTAATGTACTCTATGGGAAAGGGCTATTACTGTAAGCTTGTATCTGATAATGAAGTGGTAACCCCTGAGCTTCTTTCTAGGGTTAAGAGTCGTATGGAGGAGCTTGTAAGGGCGGATATAGCTATTGTTAAATCTTCTGTCAGCACTGATGAGGCAATTAAACATTTTTCCACACAGGGAATGGCTGACAAGGAAAAGCTTTTCAAGTTTAGACGTGTTTCAAAGGCAAATTTATATAGCCTAAATGGTTACGAGGATTACTTTTATGGATATATGGCACCTTCAACAGGCTATATAGACTGTTTTGATTTAATTCCTTATGATGAGGGCTTTGTACTTATGGCTCCTAGAAAAGAAAATCCTAATCAGCTACCTGAATTTGTGCCACAGGAAAAATTATTTAATGTTCTTAAAACTTCCGATGAGTGGAGTAAAATGTTAGAAGTAGACAACGTAGGTGATCTTAATGAGTGTATTACTAACGGAAGTATAAGAGAACTTATGCTTGTTCAAGAGGCACTGCAAGAAAAGCAAATTGCTCAAATTGCTGATATGATATTAGAAGGTGAGAAAAAGATTGTTCTTATAGCAGGACCTAGCTCGTCTGGAAAGACAACTTTCTCACACAGATTAAGTGTACAACTCCGTGCGCATGGATTAAGACCTTATCCTCTTGCGTTGGATAATTACTTTGTTGATAGAGAGCTTACTCCAAGAGATGAGAATGGCAATTATGACTTCGAATGTATCGAGGCTATGGATTTGGAGCTTTTTAACAATCATATGAGCAGACTTTTAGCGGGTGAGGAGGTAGAGATTCCTACATTTAATTTCACCATTGGAAAAAAAGAGTACAAGGGTAAGAAAATGAAGCTAAATAAGGGAGATGTATTAGTTGCAGAAGGAATACATGCCCTTAATCCTCTTATGACCAGTGAACTTCCGAATGATAGTAAGTTTAAGGTTTATATAAGTGCTCTTACTCAGCTTAATATTGATGAACATAACCGTATTCCTACTACAGATGGAAGACTTATACGTCGTATTGTCAGAGATGCAAGAACAAGGGGAAATGATGCTCAGGGAACAATTGCTATGTGGCCATCAGTTCGACGTGGTGAAGAAAAATACATATTCCCATTCCAAGAGGAAGCGGATGTTATGTTTAATTCAGCACTTATATATGAGTTAAGTGTTATAAAGCAATATGCAGAGCCTTTGCTCTTTGCAGTGCCTAAGGATTCTTATGAATATTACGAGGCAAAAAGATTGCTTAAATTCTTAGACTATTTCTTGGGACTTCAGGAAACTAACATTCCTAAAAATTCAATTTTGAGAGAATTTGTCGGCGGTGGATGTTTTGATTTATAATATACAAAAAATTGTAAATTTTACTAAAAAAACACATCTATTTAGTGACATTTCATCAAAAATATATTATAATTAAATTAGCTTATTTGGGACCAGCGTGATTAGGGTAGTCGTGCTGGTCCTTCGTTAAAATATAACTTGTTGACATATATATATGGGCGAAAGGAGGAGGGCCTATGAATGGTAGCAAGATTAACCTACTGCAGATGCAGGAATATTTTGAAAAACAGATGAGTGGAATACATACACTTTCTGATTTGGAGCTTAGTGAAAATGATTACAGAAGCCTAAGTGCCAAACTTAAAGCCTTTAGCTTCTTCTCTGGTAGTGAAAACGATATAGAAGATTATATGATTTCCATAGTTGTATATTGTACGTACACTTTAATATATGGCGTGGATGTGAAGGATTTTGGTTCTGCACTTAGTATTTTGCTCAGTAAGTCTCAGCATGTTGAAAAAATGAGACTACGTATGTATAATGACACGTTTTTAGATTATGGACTAAATACATTTGATATTGTGGAGTCAGATTTAAGATTATATTCTCAAAAGCTTACAGCAAGACATGCAGGTATACCAAACAAAGAAAAGTACTCCGTGTACAATATTATAGATGATTGTTTGGATTGCATGGATTTTGATGAGTTGTATATCAGGGTATATAAGAGACTGCCACCTAGAACCAAGTTTATATTCGATTTAATGGACCAGAATATGCAAAAGACATATTTAATGGACATTAAAATTATGATGTGCGATGTTGTGGATGGATTATTGCCTAGAGAACATCTTTTGAACAAATATCCACGAATGTCAGTAAGTTTGATAGATCATTGTCTCATGTGGAATGAAAATAATAAACAGCAGATACGATATCATATTAATTAAAAGTGGTAAGTCAGACTATAAGCCGGGTTATGTCGAGAGTGATCATCTATCTAGACCGTGTGTTACCACAAGGTTCAAGCGACCTACCTAAAGACCCAGCGGGCAACTGCATAGTCTTTTATTTGGTCTTGCTTCGGATGGGGTTTACAGAGCCAGCCTTGTTACCAAGACTGCGGTGAGCTCTTACCTCGCCTTTCCACCCTTACCAGCTTGCACTGGCGGTATATTTCTGTTGCACTAGCCTGGGAGTCGCCTCCACCGGACGTTATCCGGCATCCTGCCCTATGAAGCCCGGACTTTCCTCACCTGCCTTACGGCAGCCGCGATCACTTATCTGACTTACACAGTGTTTAGGGTAACATATTTACAAGATTCTTTCAAGAATAAAACTATTTAAAAGGAGATTACAATGGAAGCGATAGAATGCATTAAAACAAGACGAAGTGTTAGAAGGTATACAGATGAGCCTGTTACAACAGAGGAAATAAAAGAAATTATTGATATCGCCCGTATGGCGCCAACCTGGAAGAATACCCAGACTATTAGGTATGTAGTGGTACAGGACAAATCTATTATAGAGACCATCGAACAGGATTGTCTGTTGGGGTTTGAGCATAATGCAAAGACCATGAGTCAGTGTAATGCAGTGGTTATACTTGCCCAAGTAAATGGTCGTTGTGGTTATGAAAAAGATGGAAGCTTTACTACTTCTAAAGGAGCTGGTTGGGAAATGTTTGACGCTGGTATTGCAGCACAAACCTTCTGTCTGGCGGCTCATGACAGGGGAATAGGAAGTGTTATTATGGGTATATTTGATGATGAAAAGGTAGCTAAAGCAATTGAACTTCCAGAAGGACAGTCTGTAGCAGCTATTATAACCATAGGAAAACCAAAGTTTGCACCTGATCCAACTCCTCGTAAGGAAGTAGATGAATTAGTAAGATTTATTTAATCTAAGAAAGCCAAGGACTTATATCTTTGGCTTTTTTCTTTTTAGGAAAGTTATATCAATATGATTTTTTTCTGTAAGGTTTTGCAAATATTCAAAAATACTTGATTATATCCGCAAAAAATTGTATGATTATTTGATGTATCATAGAAGTTTTAGTCTTTCTTGTGGTATGAAATGGATGATTGGTATTTTTAGATACTAGGATGTATTTTGGGTTTAGGAGTATACGTATGGAAAAGGGTAGAAGCGAGCAAATAATTGACAGACTTATTGATGTGATTGAAAATGGGCAGAGTATGCCTCTTTCAACAGGCAAGGTTGTTGTAAATAAGGATGAAGTTTCGTTGATGCTTAAAGAACTTAAGAGTATTGTTGGTGGCGAACTTCGAATGTACAGAGAGTTTAATGACAGACGAGGCAAGATAATTAGTGACGCAAAAAAAGAAGCAGAAGACATTATATATGAGGCTGAGCAGACTGCCAGCAGGATAAGGGTTACAAAGAGAATGAGTGAAGGAAATTCTTTGTATAGACCTGAGAAGCTTGATGTGGAGGAAAGAAGAGCTCTAAGAACGGCTTCGGATATTTATGCAGCATCTATCATTTATACAGATGAAATGCTTACTGAAGTAAATGATGTGGTAGCACAGGCATATGATTTGATTAATAATCAATACGGCAAAATGGTAGATATACTGAACCAAAAAGCTAAGATTATAGCAGACAATAAGGCAGAACTTATGAACAGCCTAAAGGAGTTAAGTCAGGAGGAAAGATACAGTCAGATTCTTGATTTAGGACAGCTTCTATCTTATGAGCTTTACAATGAGAGAATTAAGGCTAGAGAGACAGACAAAGACGATAATTTCCAGATGGAATTTAATTTTGAAGAACAAAAGCATTTGGATGAGGTGGCAACAACGAAAGAAAAGCTAGGTATGACAGCAAGACCATCAAAGGATGTGTCAGATAGAATTATTGCTGAACCTGTTAAGCCATCGGAGGAAGATGATATAGAAAAGCAAGTTGTTGATAATCAAACCTTCACCGGTAAGATTGAGACAATATAAAATAGATAGGTTGGGGCAATTATAATGGAGAAGTACACATATTATGAAAGAACAATAAATTATTATGAAACTGATAAAATGGGGGTTGTTCATCATTCTAACTATGCACGATACTTAGAAGAGTGTAGAGTTGATTTACTAAAGTTTTATGATATGCCCCTTGAAATGTTTGAAGAGATGGGACTTGTAATACCTGTTATTGATTTGTATGGTCAGTTTAAGGAGAGTATTAGATTTGGGGAGACTGTAAAAGTAGTTCCAAAGATTGAAAAGATGACACCGGTAAAGTTTTTCTTTTCATATACTATATATGATGAGACGATGACAAAGGTTAAACATATTGCAAAATCATCACACTGTTTTATAGATAAAGATTTTAAACCAATCAGTTTGAAAAAGGTAGCACCGAAATTATATGAAAAAATGCTTTCCTTAGTTGAGAGCGAGTAGATGGGGATAGATTATGATAAAAGAAAAATACAGTCAAAAAACAATTTTTTCCTGCGAGGTTTTTCCTCCAAAAAGAAATGATGATATATATGAGATATATAAGACATTAGATGAGATAAAGCTACTTAAACCTGACTTTATAAGTGTTACTTATGGAGCGGGTGGAAGTAACAGCAAAAAGACAGCTACTATTGCAGCCTACATTCAAAATATATGTGAGGTTGAGGCTTTAGCTCATATGACAGCGGTAGGTATGACAGAAGAATCATTGAATAGCATATTGTTTGAATTAAAAAAGAAAGGTGTATATAATGTTCTTGCTCTTCGAGGAGACAAACCTAAGACAATGACAGATGAGGAGTTCGAGCAGCGTACATACAGATATGCTTCAGATCTTATACCTGAAATACGTAAAAATGGAGAAATGTTTGTTGCAGGTGCATGTTATCCTGAGGTTCATCCAGAGTCAAGTAACTGGGAAGAGGATATCAAGTATTTGAAAAACAAAGTCGACATAGGCTTAGACAGTCTCATAACTCAAATGTTTTTTGATAATTCGGTATTTTATAACTTTATGGATAAGATTAGAAAAGCAGGTATTGAAGTGCCGGTCCATGCTGGTATTATGCCTATTACCGCAGCTAATCAGCTGGGTACCAGTGTTAAACTTTCCGGTTCTTCTGTTCCAAATGAGTTGAGTTCTATTATAGCAAAGTATGGTCACGATCCTGACGATATGAAAAAGGCAGGTATAGACTATGCAATTGCACAGGTTAATGACCTAATAAAAAATGGTGTAGACGGAATACACGTCTACACCATGAATAAAGCTGATACTACAATGGCAATATACGAAGGAACCTTCGCCTAAGCCTTAGGTTTTACAACACTTTCACGTTTATATTTTTTGTTTTCATAGAGTGCTTCATCTGCGTTATGGAGCACTTCTTCTATGTTCAGAGTTGGTGAACAAGTAAATGTACTTATACCCAAACTGATGTCGATGTAGTAAGGTTTACCACAAGTATCATTAAATCGTCTTGAAAGCTCTGTGATTGTATTTCTGATTTGGTTTGGTTTTTGATCATCATCATCAATAAATGAAAATGCAACAAACTCGTCACCACCTATTCTGCCAATGATATCATCATCGGCAAAGGTTTGTTTAAGTATATCAGAAATACTGTTGATGGCGAAGTCGCCATTTTGGTGCCCATATATATCGTTAACCTGTTTTAGATTATCCATATCCGCAAAAACAAACATAGCTCTCATACCTTCGTTGTATTTTGCGTTAACCTGACTTCTAACACTTTCCATAAAGCCACGTCGGTTATTTATTCCGGTTAATTCATCTGTTATAGAAAGTTTGTTTAAAAGTTTATTTTTTTCGTTAAGCTCACTGGCAGAAATAGATAATTTTTTCTGGGTATAGAGCTGCTGTTTCATTAGAGAAATAAAGTTCAAGGACATAGCAAGCTGAAGATTAGTAGGGTATATATTACTAAAATGATCTATATCAATCTCTCCAACAAAAAGTCCGTATTGGATGCTGTTTGTGAAAAGTGGATTGATAACCAATGTACGTCTGTCCTTTGTAGTTGTGTAGTCATTAAAAAATACGTTGTTGCAGGAGATAAGTCGATTGTCCCCAGTTAAATAAGTTTTTTTGCCATGGTCACTACATGCCTGAAGGTATAGTGTTTTAGGTACCTTCCATGAGCCGTTCGGCATAAGCATAATAGGATCCTCATAAATATAGATATATGAGCTTACAAAGTTTGAACTTTCCAGCTTCTCCAAAATAAGATTAAAGCATGATTCTTCATCGTCACTATATGTAAGAGTATCTCTTGTAATGTACATTGAAGACCAGATTCCCATCTTGTGTTGTCTGGTTTTGTTGTAAAGTGTGCTTGATGTGTAGAATATCAGTGTAGATAAAATTGTGTTAAAAAGTGTTGCAATAGCACTAGAAGTTTCTGTGTTAGGAGATATAGCAACAAGCAAATTATTTAAATCTCTAATAAAGTTTGTGAGCTTATCAGAACTGAAATAATTTGATATAAGAGGCGAGTGTAATAGGTTATGAATGGTATTAATAATGGCCTCTTTGTCGAAGTTTAAATCTCCGGTTACAACTATCGGATCCAAAATCAATTTTAAAAGAGGATTAAATCTATTTTTTAAATCATTGTAGTAGAAGTTGGTTGAATAGTTGTCGAATAAGTAGTTGTTTATTGTTTTAATTAGGTTGTCGCTATTATCTGATTTGGAAAGAACAACACCATCGCTAATCATTTTTCTTGCACGATGGTTGGCGCAACCACAAGAAGAACGAACCACAAGTCCTGAATCAAGTAAACTTACATTTGTTTTTCCGTTGTTGACTAGGTTGATAACTTCATAGACAGAATGATAGCCCATATCCATAATCTGGTTGTGCACAGTTGTAAGCATAGGGTCTAAAACTACAGAGGCAGGTGAATCGTCGTAACCTGTTACGAGAATGTCCTTGCCTATTTCAAGACCTTTGGATTTTATGGCAGTATATCCACCAATAGCCATCTGATCGTTGGCAAATACAATAGCTTCCAAGTCAGGATTTCTGTCTAAAAGGTCCGTTACGATACCCTCGGTAAATTCAGAAAAATCACCATACACAATTTTGTTTTCGTCTACTGGGATGTTATTTTCGGTAAGAACTTGTTTGTAGGTGTCAAGTCTATCTTTGGCATCTGCGTTTTCTTTACGACCACTAACCATACCAATTTTTGTTTTCCCATGGTCTTTGATTAGGTGTTCTACAGCTTGTCTCATACCGGTTTTTCCTTCAGTATAAAGGTATGGGTATCCAGGAACTTCAATTTCAATAGTTAGGATAGGTATATCAAAGTTTTTAAGAAATGCAATCATATCACTCTCAGAAAGGAAGCTTCCTATTGAACCGATAGATACAATAAGTGCGTCAAGAGTATGTTCTGAAGCATAATAAAAGATGGAATTATACTGATAATCAAATCTTGCGTTTTTTGGATCGTTATATGATGCGTTCATATACATACCAGGAAAAACAATGAGATTTACATCTAATTCCTTTGCTGCGTAATCTACACCTTTGCATACCTCGTAGGCGTAGTCATTATCTAGATGACAAGTGAAAAAACCGATATTAAGTCGTCTGTTTTCTTTTTTCAATGATATCCCTCCTAAAACTAAAGTTCTACATAAAATTTTATCACATATACTATGTTATTTCAATAAATATATAGTCAAAGTATATAATAAAACCAAGGAAATTTAAGTATTTTATATATTTTAACCAAATGCAATTTGCAGGTTTACAAACTGTTCTATTTCAACTATAATAATTGAGATATTAATTATAATACAAACGGGAGGAATTAGTAATGGATTATAAGAACGCTGGCGTTGATATTGAAGCTGGATATAAGTCTGTTGAACTTATGAAGGAGCACATCAAGAAGACAATGAGAGAGGAAGTTCTCACTAACATAGGTGGTTTTTCAGGTGCTTTTTCGCTTGAGAAGTTCAAGAATATGGAGAAACCAACTCTTGTTTCCGGAACAGATGGTGTAGGAACTAAGCTAAAGCTGGCATTTATAATGGATAAGCATGATACTATTGGCATAGATTGTGTTGCGATGTGTGTAAATGATATTGCATGTGCTGGTGGAGAACCTTTATTCTTCCTTGACTATATTGCATGTGGTAAGAACTACCCAGAGAAGATTGCTACTATTGTAAGTGGTGTCGCTGATGGTTGTGCGCAAAGTGACGCGGCTCTTATAGGTGGTGAGACTGCTGAGATGCCGGGATTTTATCCAGAGGATGAGTATGACCTTGCAGGATTTGCGGTTGGTATTGTAGACGAGAAAGATCTTATCACTGGAAAGGATATCAAACCAGGTGATGTGCTGGTTGGTATTGCATCAAGCGGTGTTCATAGCAATGGTTTTTCACTTGTGCGTAAGGTGTTCGACATGACTGCTGAGTCACTTAATACATACTATGATGAGTTGGGTAAAACTTTAGGTGAGGCGCTTCTTGCTCCAACTAAGATATATGTTAAAGCACTTAGAAGTGTTAAGGAGGCAGGAGTTACTATAAAGGGATGTAGCCACATTACAGGTGGTGGTTTCTATGAAAATATTCCTCGTATGCTTCCTGAGGGTGTAATGGCTTCTGTAAAGAAGGATTCTTACGAGGTGCCGGCAATATTTAAGCTTATGGCTAAAACAGGCAATATTGAAGAACAGATGATGTACAATACTTACAATATGGGTATTGGTATGATGCTTGCAGTTGATCCGGCAGATGTAGAGAAAACCATTGCTGCTGTTAAGGCAGCGGGAGAAGACGCTTTTGTTGTAGGTGAGATTAAGGCAGGAGACAAGGGAGTAGAATTATGCTAAGAGTGCTGGTTATGGTTTCTGGTGGAGGAACCAACCTTCAGGCAATTATAGATGGTGTACATTCAGGTGATATTACTAACACGGAGTTGGTTGGGGTAATCAGCAACAACTATGATGTTTACGCTCTCGAAAGAGCTGCAAACGCGGGAATTGAAGGATGTGTAGTATCGCCGAAGGACTACACTACCAGAGAAGAATTCAACAAAGGTCTTCTTGCAAAGGTTAATAGCTTTAAGCCTGATTTAATTGTTCTTGCTGGATTTTTAGTTGTTATACCTGAGACAATGATTGATGAGTATGAAAATCGTATTATAAATATTCATCCATCTCTTATTCCATCATTTTGTGGAACAGGTTATTATGGTCTTAAGGTTCATGAAGCAGCCCTTGATCGAGGTGTTAAGCTTACAGGTGCAACTGTGCATTATGTGGATAAAGGAACAGACACAGGTCCTATTATTATGCAGAAGGCAGTTGAAGTACAGGAGGGAGATACCCCTAAAATACTTCAGCAAAGAGTTATGGAAGAGGCGGAATGGAAGATTTTGCCAGCAGCCATAAACAAAATTGCAAATAGTTTATAAAACGGGGCTGTCGCAAAACATACTGTTTAGCGACAGCTCTTAGAATACACGAAAAAATAGGAGGATATAATATGAAGGTGTTTATCGTAGGTGGCGGCGGAAGAGAACATGCCATTGCAAGAAAATGTAGTGAGAGCAAAAGAGTGTCTAAGATATATGCTGCACCAGGCAATGCAGGTATTGGACAGATTGCTGAATGTGTAGACATATCGGTTATGGATGCGCCTGCACTTGTGAAGTTTGCTCTTGACAACAGTATAGATTTGACTATTATTGCACCAGATGACCCATTAGTTGCTGGTGTTGCAGATGCATTTAAGGAGGCAGGGCTTAGAGCATTTGGTCCACTTAAAAATGCAGCTATTATTGAGGGCTCAAAGGCCTTCTCAAAGGATTTAATGAAGAAATATAATATTCCTTCAGCTGCTTATGAAACATTTGACAATCCAGATGATGCCATAGCTTATCTTGAGACAGCTAAGATGCCAATAGTGCTTAAAGCAGATGGACTTGCTCTTGGTAAGGGTGTTCTAATTTGTAATACTCTTGAAGAAGCGAAGGAGGGTGTAAAAACTCTTATGCTGGACAAACAGTTTGGTTCTGCAGGTGACAAAATTGTCATTGAAGAGTTTATGACAGGTAGAGAAGTTTCAGTTCTTTGCTTTTGCGACGGAACCCATATTAAACCTATGGCGTCAGCTCAGGATCATAAGAGAGCGAAGGATGGTGATCAAGGCCTCAACACAGGGGGTATGGGCACATTTTCACCTAGCCCATTCTACACAGATGAGGTAGATGCTTTCTGTAAAGAAAAAGTATATCAGGCTACTATGGATGCTATGAAGGCAGAGGGTAGAGATTTTGTCGGAGTATTATTCTGTGGTCTTATGCTTACAGAGGATGGGCCAAAGGTTCTTGAATACAATGCAAGATTCGGTGACCCAGAGGCACAGGTTGTTCTTCCACGTATGAAGAATGATATTATTGATGTTATGGAGGCTTGTATAGATGGCAAGCTTGATGAGATTGATTTACAGTTTGAGGACAAAGCAGCAGTATGCGTTGTTCTTGCTTCAGATGGATATCCTGAACACTATGAAAAGGGATTTGTTATTAATGGCTTGGAGAATTTTGAAGGCAAGGAAGATTACTATGTATTCCATGCTGGAACAAAACAGACTGAGGAAGGAATAGTAACAAACGGCGGAAGAGTGCTTGGAGTTACAGCAAAGGGAGACACCCTTGTTGAGGCTAGAGCAAATGCATATAAAGCAACCGATTGGATTGACTTTGCCAATAAGTATAAGAGAAACGATATAGGAAAAGCTATTGATGAACAATAATCAGTAAACCCTTGTATTAAATGGGAGTAGTTTATTAGGAAGAGTGATGATATGATAATTAGAATTGATTTTAACAGCAGTGAAGCTATATACATGCAGCTTAGAAATCAAATAGTTATAGGAATTGCCCAAGAAGAGATAAAGGCAGGAGAATCACTACCATCAGTACGCCAACTGGCAGAAGAATTAGGTGTAAATATGCATACCGTAAACAAGGCATACGCTATCCTTAAAAATGACGGATATTTAACTTTGGATAGGAGAAAAGGTGCGGTTGTTTGTGTATCCATAGAGAGAAAGCATCAAAATATGGAAAATATGAATATGGGTATGCGTATGATGGTTGCGGAAGCAATTTGTAAAGATATAAGTCTTGCAGAAATGCATCAGATTATTACAGATATGTACAACGAATTTGGTAGTAATCAAGACGGAGGTAAACTATGAAACTAAATTATACAGAACAGGCAAAAGAAGTCATAGATGTTATGTGTGAGACTGTCACAAGTATGAAGCATACATTTGTAGGAACAGAGCATTTGTTATATGCACTTATAACATGTCCTGTTGGAGCAGCAAATAAAATCTTACTGGAAAATGGTGCGAGTAAAGACACTGTTAGAAAGTATCTTGCTGCCAGCCAGGAAGTCTCTAAGAAAAAAATCAAACCAGAAAATGCATATTCAGCTAAGTTGACAAAAGTACTTGAGGTAGCAGAGGAAGAGGCAAAAAAACTAAGATTTGATTTAGTTGGAACAGAGCATTTACTCATAGCAATACTAAAATCTAATGATACTGTCGCTGTGAAATTACTAAATACAATGTCTGTTAATCAACTTAAAATGTATGTTGATGTTATGACTGCCTGTGGTGTTGATGGTCAACAGGCAAAAAAAGAGTTCACGAACCTAAAAGCTCCTTCATCAAAGAAAAAGGCACCTACTCAGACATTAGAACAATACAGTAGGGATATGACCAAACTTGCGTCAACAGATATGTTGGACCCTGTTGTTGGCAGACAAAATGAAATCGAAAGAGTAATGCAAATTTTGTGCAGAAGAATGAAAAACAATCCTTGTTTAGTTGGGGAACCAGGAGTTGGTAAAACAGCAGTTGTGGAGGGATTGGCTCAGCTCATCGCATCCGGAAATGTGCCAGAAATATTGGCAGATAAAAGAATTCTTAATCTTGATTTATCCAGTATGGTTGCTGGTTCCAAATATAGAGGCGAATTCGAAGAGCGAATCAAAAAGGTTATGGCTGAGGTAAAAGCAGCAGGTAATATTATTTTATTTGTTGATGAGCTTCATACAATTATAGGAGCCGGTGGTGCAGAGGGTGCCATTGATGCTTCCAACATTTTGAAACCTGCTTTGTCCAGAGGAGAGATACAGCTTATTGGAGCTACTACACGAACAGAATATAGAAAATATATCGAAAAGGATGCTGCATTAGAGAGACGTTTTCAGCCTGTGTATGTAGAAGAACCTTCAAAAGAAGAGACCATAGATATTCTTCAAGGACTAAAGAGGAAGTATGAGATACACCACGGAGTTGATATAGAAGATTCCGCTATTGTGGCAGCGGTTGATTATTCTGTAAGATATATTAACGACAGATTTTTACCAGATAAGGCTATTGATTTAATTGATGAAGCTGCATCTAGAAAAAAACTAGGGCTTTTCTCAAAGGATAGAAGCATAATCAATGCAGAAAATGAGTGCGAAGAACTAGAAATACAGCTGGAAGAAGCCTTGGTTGAAGGGAGAATTCAGGATGCATCCTCGTTAAAAACTGCTTTAGAAAAGACTACAAAGAAGTTAGAAAAGGCGAGACAAAAACTGCGAGATAAAGAAAGTATATCACTTGCTATTGATGATGAAGACGTAGCACAGGTGGTATCTGTGTGGACCAAAGTGCCTGTAAGCAAAATAAGTGAGGCGGAATCATCTAGATTGCTGAAACTTGAGGATACATTACACAATAGAGTTGTAGGACAAAATGAAGCTGTGGAGGCTGTGGCAAAGGCTATTAGAAGAGGTAGAGTTGGATTAAAGGATCCTAAGAGACCTATTGGTTCCTTTTTATTCCTGGGTCCTACCGGCGTAGGTAAGACAGAACTTTCAAAGGCTCTTGCTGAGGCTATGTTTGGCAATGAAAACGCTTTAATAAGAGTTGATATGTCTGAGTATATGGAGAAACACAGTGTATCAAAAATGATAGGATCTCCTCCGGGATATGTAGGATTTGATGAAGGTGGACAGCTAAGCGAGAGAGTTCGTAAAAATCCATATTCCGTTATTCTTTTTGACGAGATTGAAAAGGCACACCCTGATGTATTTAATATATTACTTCAGGTACTTGATGATGGACATATTACAGATTCTCAAGGACGAAAAGTAGATTTCAAAAATGCAATAATCATTATGACAAGTAACGCAGGAGCTCAAAAAATAATTGACCCTAAATTACTTGGTTTTTCAGGTGCGCGAGATGTTGATAAGGACCATAATGATATGAAGAATAACGTTATGGAAGAAGTCAAACGAATGTTTAAACCGGAGTTTATTAATAGAATAGATGATATTATCGTATTTAGAACGCTTACAAAGGACGATATCAAGGATATAAGTGCCATTATGCTTAAGGAACTTAAGAATAGGGTAAAAAAACAGATGGGTATAACTATAACCTATGGTGATAGTCTAAAGAACTATATTTTTGAAAAGGGCTATGATAAAAAATATGGTGCAAGACCTTTAAAGAGAACAATTCAAAACCAAATCGAAGATCAGCTGGCAGAAAAGATTCTTGCAGGAAATATAAAAGCTGGTGGAAAGATAAGCATTTCGGTTAAAGATAACGTGGTTGAATTTGTAACAAAGTAAGGCATATTTTTTTCACAGAACAATTTTAAATATTTGTAGAAAAAAGATATAAGATATAGTATAATTATATTACTATTTTAAGGGACATTTTTATAAGATTTTCTTAATTTAAGTTACTTGATAATTATATAAGCACAATGGAGGATAATGTAATGGCAGTTATTGATGAGTTAATCCGCGAAGAGGATAATGGAGCTTTAAGTTTTGGTAATTACCAGTTGGCTTCAAAAACTAAGAGGGATGGCTTTAAGTACAATGGGGATATTTATAAGATTAAAACCTTTAAGGAAATAACTAAGCTAGAGAAAAACGGTATGTTTGTTTATGAGTCTGTTCCTGGAACTACAGTGCATGGTTTCCTTGCTACAGACAAAGAAGTTGCTCTTACTATTGAAGGTACGACAGATTCACAGGTTACTTTAGAATTTGAAGCTGAGAAAGAGTACAAGATACATATAGACAATATATATGTAGGCAAGATGAAGACTAACCTTGGCGGCAAGTTGAACCTTAGTGTTGAACTTGATGTGGATAAGGCAGTGGAAGTTCGTATTGAAAAGATATAATTGCATTTGTATGTTTATAACATAGGACAGGAGATTAGTAGTGGCAAAAGAAAAACAGGTATTTTTCTGTAAAGAATGTGGCTACGAATCTGCAAAGTGGTTAGGACAGTGTCCAGGATGTCATTCTTGGAATGCATTTGTTGAAGAAAAGATTACAGTAGGCGCACAAAAACATTCTTCTAAGAGGAGTGTAGTTGCGCCTACTAGTATTTTGGATGTAACTACAGCAGATGAGAGCCGAATTAAAACAAATATTGGAGAATTGGATAGAGTTCTTGGCGGAGGGATTGTAAAGGGTTCTTTGGTTTTAGTTGGAGGAGATCCCGGAATTGGTAAGTCTACCATATTGTTACAGATGTGTCGTAATCTAGTTGAGGGTGAGCATAAGATATTGTATGTTTCCGGAGAGGAATCGCCTTCACAAATAAAGATGCGAGCTGAACGTATAGGTAGTTTTGCAAAAGAAATGTTGCTTCTTTGTGATAATGATATGGATAATGTGTCTGCTTCTATTCAGAAAGTTTGTCCGGATGTAGTGGTTATTGATTCAATTCAAACTATGTTGGTAGATGAGATTAGCTCGGCTCCGGGAACAGTTACCCAAGTAAGAGAAGTTACAGCCAGATTGATGCAACTTGCAAAAGCTCATGAAGTGGCTATATTTATAGTGGGTCACGTTACAAAAGAAGGAACTGTTGCAGGACCGAGAACACTAGAACATATGGTGGATTCAGTACTTTATTTTGAAGGGGACAATAATAACGGTTTTAGAATTCTAAGAGGAGTAAAGAATAGATTTGGATCCACTAATGAGATTGGTGTATTCACTATGACAGAAACAGGTCTTAAAGAGGTGGATAATCCTTCCCAAGTTATGCTAAATGGTCGTCCGGTTGGGGTGCCAGGTTCTGTAGTTGTTTCATCTATAGAGGGTACCCGTCCGATTTTCATCGAATTGCAGACACTTGTTTGTCAGACAAATTTTAATATGCCTAGACGTACATCGGTGGGAGTTGATTATAATAGAGTTAATTTGATTATGGCTGTTCTTGAAAAAAGAGCGGGGCTTAACTTGTGGGGATATGATGCATATGTAAGTGTTGCTGGGGGTATGCGTATTAGTGATCCGGCAGTTGATTTAGGAATTGCTTGTGCCATTGCATCGGGATATAAAAACAAGCCTATAAGTGATGATGTGATGATTATAGGGGAGATTGGTCTTGCTGGTGAGATAAGGGGTGTTTCTTCAGTACAACAGCGAGTTAAAGAAGCTGTTAAGATGGGCTTTAGAACCTGTGTTATACCTAAATCTAATTATGATAAAGCCATGGAATCATTGGGTGTCAAAATAGTTTGTGTATCTACACTAATGGAGGCACTTTCTATAATGCAAGGGTGAATATTTATAAATCGAAGTTGTTAATATAAGTTAAAAATGGTATAGGTACATGTCTATTTGAAGGTGTATTTTTTTGATATATATAACCTTAATACTAAATGATGTATGTTGTACAAGAAAAAAGTAAAAAAAAGTGAAAAAAACCACAAAAAGGTGTTGACTTTAAAATACCACTGTGGTATATTCTAATAGCTGTCGCGAAAAGCGACAAAGAACCTTTGACAAATTAATAACATGTTAACCCTGAAAATTCTTTAAGAGATTTTCAAAAGAT
>SVED01000027.1 GCA_015057515.1 Lachnospiraceae bacterium | reverse complement strand
CCTGATCAAACTATAGATTATTGTTATTGATTTTTCAGAGGGAACCATAGAGTACAGGTTAGAGTTTTCTGTATGGGATATTCCGTTTTATGTTGTGCTAGCCATTGCGTTGGCAATATTAGTTATAACTTTTATTGCACTTTTGTTTTCCCAGATTAGAGTTAACAAGCTTTTGGTAGAACAAAAACGAGATGCAAAGATTATTAAGCAATCTATAAGTACATTTATTAATTTTATCGAGGCAAAGGATCCGAATACAAAAGGTCATTCACAGCGTGTAGCAAAGTATTCAGTGCTTTTAGCTAAGGAACTTGGATATTCAGAGCAGGAATGTAATCGTATATCCTACATTGCTCTTATGCATGAATGCGGTAAGATTTCTATACCTGTAACTATTCTTCAAAAGCCAGGTAAATTGACTGATGAGGAGTACGAGGAGATAAAGAAACACACTATCTATGGTGACAAGATGCTCAGAGATTTTAACTCCATTGAGGGTATTAATCTGGGAGCATTGTACCATCATGAGAGGTATGATGGAAAGGGTTATCCAAAGGGTATAGCAGGAGAAGATATTCCTAAAATTGCCAGAATTATCTGTGTGGCTGACTCCCTTGACGCTATGAATAGTAATCGTTGTTACCGTTCAAAGCTTGACAAGGATGTGATTATAAAAGAACTGGAGGAAAACAAGGGAAAGCAGTTTGACCCAGAGATTATAGATTGTCTCCTTAGATTAATTGAAAATGGCGACATTATAATTGGAGAAACCACAATCTAGATAACTTATAAAAAGAAGCATCCTATGGATGCTTCTTTTATATTATTCAAAGATTTTTCTGATTTTTTCCTCAGTAGTCTCAATACTTCCCTGAATCATAATTTTGTTACCACCGCATTTTGCACTAAAATCACTGCGAAGCTTTTGGGCTAATTCGTTGCAATCCAGTGTTTTGCTGCCTGCCACAAATCGGTAAGAATCATCTTTGCCGGTAAAAACAGCACAGTACCCATCGTAGAGTTCTACAAGCTTATTCACTGCATTTCTTATAGCTACATTATCGTTAATGTCTGTGAACAATAAAGCATTGCTACATTCATTAGATGGCGGAAGACAGTTTAAGCTCATAGTAAGATATTTTTCCTGTAGTTCATTTACCTTAGTCTTGTATCCTTGGACTTCCTCCTTTAAACGGAGATATCCATCAACAATCTGGTCCTGTTTGGATGACATATCCTGGGCAATGGTGCTGACGTCATCCTGTTTTCTTGAGTAGTCCATAAGAGCACGCTGACCGCATAAAATATTTAAACGAACTCCTCCCTTGTAGCTTTGTAATCCTACAATTTTAAGCATGCCAATTTCACCGGTTTTACCCACATGTGGAGCACAGCAGGCGCAGACATCTACTCCTGGTATGGTGACAATTCTAACCTGTCCATCTATTTCAATCTTGCTTCTGTATTCAAGGCTGTCTAAAGCCTCCTTGTCCGGATATGAAATCTCTATAGGAAGGTTCTGATATATAACCTGATTTGCCTCAAGCTCAAGCTCTTTTGCAACCTTCAAGTCAAAGGCGCCGTCAAAATCCATGGTGACTTCGTTTACACTGAGGTGGAAACCTACATTGTTGTAACCAAAATGCTTGTGAATTAGTCCGGAAAGTATGTGCTCTCCGGAGTGCTGCTGCATAAAATCAAAACGCTGTCTCCAGTCTACCTTGCCCTTTATTAAGGAGCCAATCTCTATGGCATCTGATACATAATGATATATAAGGTCATTCTCAATCTGAACATCAAGGACCTCCTGTCCGTCCAAAGTACCAAGATCTGGTGATTGTCCTCCTTCTTCAGGGAAAAAGGCTGTCTGGTCAAGCAATACCTTATAGAGCTTCCTTTCGTCGTCGTAATGGCAGGAAACTACAGTACCTTCAAATTCTGTTATATGTGTATCCTCGTAAAAAAGTTTTTTCATGATATATCCTCGCAGTGTAAGTTTTATGATAAAAAGTATAAATTATATTTTATACTCTATCATATAAATCATCAAGTATTTATGGAGTACAATAATGCATATATGAATAAAGTTGTAAAAGAAAATTCAAAAAATTCACTTGACAAATAGCTTTTCTAATGATATTGTAACGATGGTTAGGCAAGGTTAACTACCATAAATTGCCAACTATATATTATGAGGTGAGAAAATGAGTTTAGCTGATGCAGTAGAAGGGAAAGAATATATAATTAAAGATATATTGACAGATGACGAGGAGTTAGATGCATTCCTTTTTTCCTTAGGCTGTTATAGTGGTGAGTCCATCACAGTAGTAACTAAGAAAAAGAAGAATATGACAGTATCCATCAAGGATGCCAGATATAGTATTGATATTCAGTTGGCTTCGGCGATAATGATTTAAAAGTTTTTTGCCAGTCAAACTATTTTTTTAAGAAATGAGTTAGTCTAAACTAACATTGCGCTTAATAGAATGTTTTTAGAAAAGAACGTTATACATTGCTTTTTTCAGGAGGAAATTAAAATGAGAATTGCTTTAGCAGGTAATCCTAACAGCGGTAAGACCACCTTATATAATGCAATCACAGGAAAAAACGAAAAGGTTGGTAACTGGGCTGGTGTTACTGTTGATAAGAAGGAAAGTCCAATAAAAAAGAGTCTATACGATGGAAGAGAGGAGCTTATCGCAGTAGATCTTCCTGGTGCCTATTCTATGTCTCCATTTACAACGGAGGAGAGTGTAACCAGAGATTATATAAAAAATGATAATCCGGATGCCATTATCAATATTGTAGATGGTACCAACCTAAGCAGAAGCCTGTTTTTTACCACCCAGCTTTTAGAGCTTGGTATTCCAATGGTTGTAGCTCTTAACAAAAGTGATATTAATGAGGCTAAGGATACTAAAATTGATATAAATAAGCTGTCAGAAAAGCTTGGCTGTCCTGTTGTGGAAACAGTATCCATAGAGGGCGAGGGTTTAGAAGAGGTTATAGCTAAGGCGGTTAGCCTTAAGGGGACTTCTCAGAAAGCAGTTTATCTTCAGGGGGATATCGACCTCACAGACAAGTCTGTTGTTGAGGAGGCTGACAGAAAGCGCTTTGACTTTGTAAATAAAATAGTTAAGGAGGTTGAGACTCGTAAGGTCTTAACTAAGGATAAGAATTTTGGAGATAAGATAGATGCCGTACTTACCAACAAATGGTTAGGTATTCCAATCTTTGCGGGAGTTATGTTCCTTGTGTTCCAGATATCACAGGCGTGGCTTGGACCTTTAGTGGCAGATGCCTTGGTTGCTGGGCTTGAGTCTTTCCAGGAATGGGTTGGAACACAATTTAGCGATGCTTCACCGCTTCTTTATGCACTTCTTGTTGACGGTGTAATGGGTGGTGTTATTGCGGTTATAGGATTTCTTCCACTTGTTATGGTTATGTACTTCCTTATCGCACTTCTTGAGGATTGTGGTTATATGTCCCGTGTGGCAGTTGTACTTGATCCTATTTTTAAGAAGGTTGGCCTTTCAGGAAAATCAGTTATTCCTTTTGTAATTACTATTGGTTGTGCAGTTCCTGGTATTATGGCAAGTCGTACCATCCGTAACGAGAGGGAGAGAAGAGCAACAGCTATGATTGCACCATTTATGCCGTGTGGTGCAAAGGTACCGGTTATTGCCCTTTTTGCCGGTGCATTCTTTGGTGGTGCTGGCTGGGTAAGTGCAGTTGCTTATTTTACAGGAATCATACTCATTTTCCTTTCAGCAGTGCTTGTAAATAAGATTACTGGAAATAAGTCTAAAAAGTCTTACTTTATCATAGAGCTACCAGATTATAAGGTTCCAAGTTTTTGGGGCGCCTTTAAGTCAATGTGCAGTCGTGGTTGGGCATATATTGTTAAGGCAGCTACCATCATTTTACTTTGCAACACAGTGGTTCAGATTATGCAGACCTTTACTTGGAGCTTTAAGGAGACTACATCAGCAGATGAGTCTATCTTAGCTTCCATAGCCGGACCATTTGCATACATACTCGTACCTTTTGTGGGTGTACTCAGCTGGCAGCTTGCTGCGGCAACTATTACAGGCCTTATTGCCAAGGAAAATGTGGTGGGTACATTAGCTGTATGCTTCGTTGGACTTGAGAACTTTATTGACACTGAGGAGCTTGCTATGATGGATGGTGCAGGTACAGATGTTGCAGGGGTTATAGCTATCACCAAAGCTGCGGCTCTCGCATATATGATGTTCAATCTCTATACTCCACCGTGTTTCGCAGCAATAGGTGCAATGAACGCGGAGATGAAGAGTGCAAAATGGATGTGTGGAGGCATTGGACTTCAGCTAGGAATTGGATTTACTGTGTCATACCTTGTATATACAATCGGCACACTTATTACGGATGCCGGCTCACTTGCTATTGTTCCGGCTATCATAGGGTTAGTGGCAATTGTTATCATGGTAGCTATAGTAGCTGCTCTTATTAATAATACAAACAAAAAATTGAAAGAGGAGTGCGCTCTCAGTAAATAATTATGATTGATAATATATTGATTATTTTAATAGTTTTAGGGATTGTGGTTGCTGTTTCCGTGTATTTGTATAAGGCGAAAAAGCGAGGCGAAACCTGTATAGGTTGTCCTTATGCCAAGGAGTGTAGTAGTAAGGGAAATTGCCCTTCAAACTATTCGGGAAAGTGAAAATTAGAATAGATATCTAATATATTGCTGGATACAAGCGGTGTGGCATAGGCTACACCGCTTTTTGTGATTATTTTGCTTTAATAAAGTAGTGTTTGTAATGTTAATAGAGTGTATGTTATAATATACGGGCTGATATATACTAAAAAAGTATCAAGCACCAAGGAGAAATTATGAACACTCTAAAAGATTTAACACCAGAACAAAGAGAAGATTTTTTTCAATCCAAATATAGTTATTTTAAGGAGTTTAATAAGCAACTTGTAATTGTTGCTACCATAGCATACTTAAGTTTTTTCTTTACAGATTGCGGATTGTTTGGAAGATTTTCACATGAGACTGTGCTCTCCAGGGTTATTGTTATTGTGCCTATGATTATATTTATTGCCCTGTATAAACGAATCACAAATTACAAAATCATGGTATTTGCCACCTACCTTATGATACATATTATTATTTGGTGTACAGATTGGGCAACCTATCTTTTGACTGATAGAACCTATGCTACAACGGGTATGGTTATTATGAACCTTATATTTGTATGCGCAGGTTTTGCAGCTCCATTTATGTGGAGTACCATAGCACATGCTTTTTTGTTGGTGGATATTACTATTGCTCATCAGTTTATTCACTATGAAGATGTGGCTATGATGTATATGTTTAATCTACCTTGTATAGTAGCTGTATGTGCCATGCATAAGATGATGCAGAGAGTGTATCTTGATCAGTATCTTACAAAAGAAAGTATGCAAAATCTCTTAGTACACGATCAGTTAACTGGAGTATATAACCGTAACAAGCTAAAGGAACTTGCAGAAGTATCTACAGGTAAGTTGTGTTTTGCAAGAGATATACCTGTAAGTTTGCTTGTAGTTGATATCGATCATTTCAAGGAAGTAAATGACACCTATGGCCACGAGTCTGGGGATATCGTTTTAACACATATTGCCAAGTCCATAAAGGGCATGCTAAGAGCCTCAGATTATGTTATCAGATGGGGTGGTGAGGAATTTCTTGTTATAGTTCCGGGTTGTTCCCTAAATGAGGCAGAGAAAATGGCAGAACGTATTCGAAAGCTCATAGAAGATAGTGACAATACAATATGCCCATTAACAGTTTCTATCGGTGTTGCCCCTTATACAGGTGGTAATTATCACGATGACATAAAGCGTGCTGATGAAGCTTTATATGAGGCTAAAGGAACAGGCAGAAATAAAGTGGTAGCATACAAAGAAGAAATTTCAGAATAATAAAAAAAGTGGAATATAATGTCGAATTTAGGCATACAATATAATGTGTATATATTTTTGCACGTTGAATCATATAACATTTGAGTTCGACGTGCAATTCTCCCCTAATAATTTGAAAGAGGTAAAATATGCATAGTCAGGAAGCTAATGATTTAGAAGTGACAAAATTCTTAAAAAGCTTTGATTTTATGAGATTAGGACAGGCCGTGAATAAAGGTCAGTGGCAGTCAGCAGCCATGACTGTACAGCGTGTTAGTAAAACTGCCAAAGCTCTTGGATTAGATATTTTTGAAAGACCATTAACCGGTCTTAGACAAGCTATAAACCGAAAAGATGATGTGGGAGCGAAGCAGGCGCTTTCCATAGTTATATCAAAGCGTGTAATGCTTTTAAAGAAAGGAGAACAGCATGGAGAATTTTAATTTTTACAGCCCAACAGAGTTTGTCTTTGGAAAGGGCAGGGAGATGGAATGTGGAGCACTTGTTAAAAAGTATGGTGGAACAAAAGTGCTCATACATTATGGTTCAGGTTCAGTTGTACGCTCAGGACTTCTTGACAGAGTTAAAAAATCTCTAGGTGAGGCTGGGGTTGCTTATGTTGAGTTGGGCGGAGTAGTACCTAATCCACGTGATACAAAGATATATGAGGGTATTGAGCTTTGTCGTAAGGAGGGTGTTGATTTTATCCTTTCAGTAGGCGGTGGTTCATGTATTGACAGCTCAAAGGGTATTGCTATCGGTGTTCCATACGATGGAGATTTCTGGGATTTCTATACTAGAAAAGCAGAGGTTACTACAGCACTTCCTATTGGTACAGTTCTTACTATTGCGGCAGCAGGTAGCGAGGGTTCACCTGGTTCTGTTGTTACAAAGGAAGAGGGGATGCTTAAAAGAGATGTGGGTTCAGACCTTATCAGACCTAGATTTTCTATACTTAACCCAGAGCTTACTTGTACCCTTCCAGCATATCAGACGGCTTGTGGTGCGACTGATATTATGGCTCATGTATTTGAGAGATATTTTACTAACACTAAGGAAGTTGAGATAACAGATAGGCTTTGTGAAGCAGTGCTTATGACTATGATTAAGGAGACTCCAAGAGTTATAGCAGAACCATCAAATTACGAGGCAAGAGCAAATATTATGTGGGCAGGCACAGTGGCTCATAACGATATCGTTGGTGTTGGACGTTCCCAGGATTGGAATAGCCATATGATAGAGCATGAGCTCTCAGGACTTTATGACTGTGCTCACGGTGCTGGTCTTGCGGTGGTTATGCCATCTTGGATGGAATATGTTATGAATCACGATGTGATGAGATTTGCACAGATGGCAGTTCGTGTATGGGGCTGTGAGATGAATTTTGAGAACCCTGAAGCAACAGCTAAGGAAGGTATCAACTGTTTCCGTAAGTTCTTAAAGTCAATCGGTATGCCAATCAATTTTGCAGAGCTTGGAGCAAAGGAAGAGGATATCCCATACCTTGTAGAGACTCTCGGCGTAGGAGATGGAGTTCGTGGAGGCTTTATGGAGCTTAGAGCGGAGGATGTAACGAATATACTTAAGATAGCCGTAGATGCTAAGGTGAGATAATTATAAAAAACAGGTGGAAGTCTACAGCTAAGATAGATTAATACTATTATATAATTTAAATGAAGTATGACTTATTTGGATTTATTAGTCCATAAGTCATACTTCATTTTTTTGTTTTATTTCTTCCCCTTTTTGCGAATTAAATTTTATTCTAGTAGCTTTCAAGATGATTTTAAAATATCTAGTATATAAAAAATATGTAGCGGTACAATAAGAGTATAAATCAAATAGGAGCAATACTATGTGTACAGCCATATCATACAAAAATAAAAATCATTACTTCGGAAGAAATCTTGATTTGGAATATTCCTATAAGGAAAGTGTAACTATTACCCCTAGGCAATATCCTTTTCATTTCAAAAGGTGTAAAGCCATAAATAATCATTATGGTATCATAGGTATGGCGTATGTACAGGATAATTATCCCCTGTACTATGATGCCACCAACGAGGCTGGACTTTCTATGGCAGGCCTAAATTTTCCTGATAATGCTGAGTATTTTCCTGAGATTGAAGGCAAAGATAATATAACGCCATTTGAATTTATTCCGTGGATATTATCACAGTGTAAAAATATAGATGAAGCAAAGAAACTTCTTGAAAAAATGAATATGGTGAATATAAGTTACAGTGAACAGTTGTCTCTATCGCCTTTGCATTGGATTATATCAGATAGGGAAAAATCCATAACTGTGGAATCTGTGTCAGAGGGGCTAAAGGTATATGATAATCCTGTCGGAGTATTAACCAATAACCCGACTTTTCCTTATCATATGATGAATCTAAATAACTATATGAGCTTATCAGTTGACCCACCTGGAAATAACTTTTCAGAAGGTATATCTATGAATAATTATAGTAGAGGAATGGGTGCTCTGGGACTTCCTGGGGATTGGTCCTCCGCATCCAGATTTGTTAGAGCTACCTTTGTGAAAGAAAATTCGGTGGCTGGAACAAGTGAGGAAGAAGAGGTTAGTCAATTTTTTCATATTCTTGATTCGGTTGCATTTCCAAGAGGTGTGGTTCGAATGAAACCAGACCTATACGAGATAACCATCTATTCCTCCTGTTGCGATACAAAGAAAGGAATATATTATTATAAAACTTATGACAATCCTCATATTAAGGCAGTGGATATGCGAAAGGTATCAATGGAATCCTCATCGCTAATAAGTTATCCTCTTTACTTAAAGGAATAGAAATTCAAAGTAAAGCAGGTGTATTTTCCGACCTCACTGGAAAGGGTAATATCCCCACCCTGACCTTCAACAATGCTCTTGGAAAGAGACAGACCTATACCTATACTGTTTTCATTGACATTGGATTTGGCACGGTAGAAACGCTTGAAAATCTTATTTTGAGACTCAGGTTCAATACCTTTACCATAGTCTTTTATGTGAATCATAGTCATAACTTGTGTTTGCTCTACCCATACTTCTATATTACTGTTTGGTGGAGCATACTCAGTTGCATTTTTTAATATATTTGTCAAAGCCTCTCCCAACCAGTCCTTGTCGTGATATAAAGTTATATCTGGGGGACATGAAAGAGAAATGGTTTGATGTTTTTCATTTCTTAACATATCAACGTTTTGGATGGACATTTGAAGTGTAGGTAAAAGAGGTTCCTGTTTCATAGTAAATACAATAGAACCAGATTCCAAACGGGCCAGCATGAGTAGAGATAAAATAAGCCATTCCATACGAGATAGCTGCTCTCCCATAAGTTTTAACATTTCCTGCTTTTTCTCTGCAGATACATTATTGTTTAGGAGAAGATCCTGATATATGGACAGGGTGGCAAGTGGAGTCTTTAATTGGTGAGAGATATCTGCAATCAAATCCTGGAGAAAAATTTTTTCCTGCTGCTCCTTGTCCTTGCTTTGTTTAATGGCAGTAACCATTTTTGTGTAAATAGAATAAAACTGGCTGATATCGCCCTCTGTTATATCAGCCACCTGAAGGCTGTCATAGTTGCCTTCAAGAACTTCTTTTGAATTATCAGTCACCTTTGCAATAGCAATCATAGGTGTTTTGTATAATCGAAGACCTAAGAAATATCCAATAACACTTAGGATGAAAAAAATGCCGTATACTCCACCGTATAAAACATAAAAAGAAGTTTTGACGGCGGAGCTATACTCTGATGGCATATATTTGTCACGACCGGTATCCTCAAGATGTGTAGTACCTGATGTCGCAGTAATTAATTCGTGATAGTATTCTTCATCTACATTATGGATGTATAATCTGATTAACAAATATAGGGCAACACCTATGAGAAAAATTACTATGAGATATGTAATTGTATATTTTTTCACTTCAGAATTTTTAAACATATTTGTACCTGTAAAAATTATTTATCTGTAAACATATATCCAACACCACGTACAGTGGATATCCAGTCTTTTTCCCCACTTATTTTTTCGCGAAGACGCTTCACATATACGGAGAGAGTATTATCATCTACAAAATCACCATCAACATCCCAAAGCTGTTCTAGAAGCTGGCTTCGGGATAGAACTTGATTTTTGTTTTCTATCAAGGTTAATAGCAATCTGTATTCGCTTGGAGTAAGGTTAAGTGGTTCTTCGTTTAAACTAGCTTTTACCCCTTTTATATCTATTTTAAATGGTCCGCAGGTAATGATTTCTGTGTTTTGACTTTCTGGATTGTATCTTCTGATGTTTGCTTTTATTCGAGAAATAAGTTCTCTCACTCTAAATGGTTTTGAGACATAATCGTCTGCACCCATTTCCAGTCCTTGTATAACATTTACCTCTTCGTCCAGAGCAGTGAGAAAAATAATTGGTAGGGTGTGTCCCTCTTTACGTATATCTCTGCAAAAACTGTATCCATTTCCGTCGGGAAGATTTACGTCAAGTAATATTAAATTGTAATTATCCAAGAGAAGAAAGTCTTTGCCTACGGCCAGAGTTGAGGCGTGTGAAACTTGAAAACCTTCGGTTTCCAGAGCAAAAGAAGTTGCCATTGCCAAGGCTATATCATCTTCTATTAGCAGTATCTTTGTCATGTTTATCTCCCATAAATTAGTATAGTATAAGTTTATGTTAAAATTAAAAAAAGTGCAATGTATTTACCTAAAATTTAAAATGACAAAATTGTAAGAATAATATTCACTGGATTGTAAGATAAGGTAATTAAAATGAAAGTCAAGATGGATAATAGTAAAGTTCATAAGAACTAGGCAAATATGTAATGATTCTATTTTAGGAGGAATAAGATGGAGATTATCAGAGCAAACAAATTATGCAAGTACTATGGAAAAGGAGATAATATTGTAAAGGCTGCAGATGAGATTGATCTTACTATTGAAAAAGGAGAGTTTGTAGCCATAGTTGGTGCTTCGGGCTCGGGAAAGTCAACCTTATTACATATGCTTGGCTGTCTTGATAAGCCAACCAGTGGAGAAATATTTATTGATGGTGAAGATATAGCAAAGTACAAGGACGATGCCCTTGCTATGACTAGAAGAAGAAAAATTGGCTTTGTATTTCAGCAATACAATCTCATACCTGTACTTACTGTTCGGGAAAATATTGAAATGCCGGTGCTATTGGATGACGTTAAGCCGGACAAGGAGTATATCGATGACTTGATTGACATGCTTGGCCTTAAGAAGAGAGAAAAGCACTTGCCTAATCAGCTTTCAGGAGGTCAGCAGCAGAGAGTGTCTATAGCTAGAGCTTTGGCGAATAAACCTCAGATTATATTTGCAGATGAGCCAACAGGAAACCTTGATAGAAAAAACGGTTTAGAGGTGGTAGAGCTCCTTAAGGCGTCTGCTAAAAAGTATGAACAGACTCTTGTACTCATTACCCATGAGATGAGTGTAGCAAATGCAGCTGACAGGGTTATCGAGTTGTCAGATGGTAAGATTGTAAGTGATTCAAAGGAAGCTTAATGGGAGGCAACTATGAAAAATTACAAAGAATTAGGGAATAAATATCTAAAACACAGAAAAAAGCGCGCAGTACTTGTTACCCTTAGTATGGTGCTGGCTACACTGCTTTTATATATAGTGTGCACTTTAATATTCAATTTTTGGTTTGATATGAAAGCAATTGCTGAGGAACAAGAGAATTATCACGCTACTATAGAGAATGTAACATTAGAACAACGAGAAAAAATAGAAGAATATGTCACAGTAAGAAGCGTTGATTTTGCCTATGTGGAAACTGAATACATATTTGCGGAACATTATGGCGGAGAGGATACGGTTATATACTTTTTTGATAACTTTGACCAAACTACCTTCAACTTTAAACTCATAGAGGGAGAATATCCTACCACATCTGATGAATTGCTTGTACGAAAAGACAATCTTCATAGATTCTCAACAGATGTTCAGGTAGGAACAAAGCTTACTGTGAGTTGTTATAAAAAAAATGGTGAGTATATCGGTAACAAAGAGTATACTGTAGCAGGTATTATAGATTATGAACTGGAAAATGATCTCGAATATATGACTAATGAATATTTCTCCTTGGGAACTCCTGATATGAATATGACAGCCTATGTCAGATTTGATAAAAGAGCGGATTGGGATAAATATGTATATAACCTTGCTAAGGATGTGGGGGTAGATGTAAATAAGCCAAACATTTACAGCGTAAATGACTGGTTAGCAACCTTTTACTTTAATCCTTGTTCTGACAGTATGGCATATATTGCTATATTTCTTATGATTTTAGTATTTGTTACATACATAGCTATGGTTATGGTCAGAGGACTTTTTACAGCAAATCTTATGGATAATGTAAGAGAGTTCAATATACTGAAGGCCATGGGAGCCACAGATAAGAAGATAAAGGATATATTTAAAAGGGAGATATATCTGGAAGGACTTATGGCTTTTGGTGTGGGTGTAGTTGTAAGTCATATAATATTGTTTATTTTTAAAAATGTGTTAAAGCTTCAGGGTATGAATTTTGACTTTAATGCATTGGGATTGGTTGTTGGATTCCTATTCCTATATCTCACTATCTCTCTTGCAATTATTGAACCTCTTTCCATACTTAAGAAGGTGCCTATTGTAGAGGGTATTAAAGCCAATTATGCCATCAACAATATGAAGGAAAAGAAACGTGGTGGCAAACTCTTTAGAATATTTGGTGTGGAGGGCGAGTACGCCTACAAGAATTTAAGACGAAACAGAAAGAACTTTACAAACGGCGTGGCTACCTTTGCAGTAAGTGTTCTTCTTATTACCGTGCTAATTACTGCATTTTCAAATATCAATAATATGCTTGTTGAAGAAGCCGGAATAGGTGATATTAATGACACCTACGATTTTTGGACCGAGTGTATTCCAGGCAAGTTAGATGAACAGGGTATAGCCCAAGCAGAGATGGCGTTAGAATCAAAGGAATATATTGCCGGGGTAGATGGATATTACTCCTGTACCACAAGAACATATAGTGGTGGAAACATCTTGGAATATACTGATGAAGCCTTAGCGGCTATGAAAGATATAAGGTATTCGGATGAACAGATAAACCAGACATTTGTTACCGTGCATCTTTATACAGATGAACAGCTGGAAAAGCTAAATGCGTATATGAAAGACGGTGTGGATGCAACCACAATAAAGAATGGAGGCGTTATAATCTGCAACAGCTTTGGTTATTATGATTTAGAAACTGAGCAGAATGTGGACGTAGATAAATACAAGGTGTCTGTAGGTGACGAGATAGAAATCCTTAACCTATCAACCTTTGATGAAATGCTTGAAGCTGAAGGTAACTATAAGTCAATACTTGAATGTGACGACAGGACTTGTTTCGAGAAGTATACTATAATGGGTATATGTACAGGTGGAGTGGGACTTTATACAGAGGATGTTATTATGTCGGCTTCCTATGTGAAAGAAACATATGGGTTAAATCTGAGTACACATTTTAACGGATTCCTGATAGACTGTGATGAAGACGAATTTACCATAACAGATATGGCGTCCCTGGAGGTAGCCATATACGAGGAAGCAGAACAGTCAAATTACGATTATATGAATATGGCGAAGTGGATGGATTCCCAGACTCGTTCCTTTAAGATAATAGTAATCTGCATAGTAGGATTTCTCATGTTGATGGGTATTATTAGTATATTGAACAATATGATTAATGAGCATCAGGTTAGAAAAAGAGAAGTATCTATTCTAAGGGCCATTGGTATGAATAAGAAAAAGCTTAATAAAATGCTTATGTTGGAAAAAATCATTATGGGTCTTTTGGCATGGATAATAGGTACTGTATTGGGTATGGTTTTATCAAAACTTATTCTTGTTTCATTGCTTTATCAGGTGGAAACTGGTATGATATACCCTGTAGCAGGTTACGTTTTAGTTGGAGTGGGAGTTATAGGTATTATGGTTCTCATATCCATGATAAACGTAGTAAGCATGGGCAAAATGGACATTACAGATGGAATTAGAAACGAAGAATAAGTATATTTAAGTGGGGGGAAAACTATGGCAACTTTACCGGAATTTCAAGTGATAGCTCAAGATAAGGTATCAATACCGCCTTGGGCAAAGTATATGAGCAAGGATGAATTTATAAGCTATGGCCCCACCTTTAATGCAAAAGCATATTTTCATTTGTTTGACTATTATGAGTATTTATGTGAAAAGGCGGGAACTATCAGATACTATGTGTATGACCCTATAAAACACGGTGCATCCCCAGATGGTGTATATCCTGTTTTAATGTGGCTGCATGGAGCAAGCAATTCCATGGATGGAGTAAAATGTATTATGTGTTGTGGTGCAGAGCAGTTTGCTACACCTTCCTATCAGGAGAAGATGGGTGGCGCATTCATTATAGTTCCTCTGTGCAATGAGACAAGAGGTGAGTCAGGGGAGATACTTGGAGCATGGAATACCTATGATGAAACAGGAAAGACAAGTATTTACACTCAGGCCGTAAAGGGCATATATGACAAAGTATGCGAAGAACACAAAGGTAACATAGGCAAGCGATTTGTCATGGGTGCTTCAAGTGGTGGATATATGACATGGCAGCTGCTTGCTGACTATCCGGATTATTTTAGCGGAGCTATGCCAATATCTGCAGTACATCATATAGATGAGGAGCTTCTTTCTGTATTAAATGAAAAAAATGTGCAGCTTTTGATTTGCCATGGCAGGTATGATGAGATGGCAGACTACAAAAAATATATTGAACCTTATGAAGATACATTGAGTCAGTATAACAACATATCATGTTATTTCCCTAAGTGGGTAAAAAATGGTGATGGTGGCATATCCTCAATCTGCTATGGCTTTGAAATGGGGCAGCATTGTATGATTAATCAAATACAGGCAAATCTTATGTTTGACGATGGAACGCCAATGGATGAAAAATTCCCAGAGGGAGTTACAGGCTGGATAAAATCAAATAAATAATATAAATAATATATTATTTTTCTATACAAAAAAATTCCAAAAAGTGGTATAATATGTAATCATATATGTGCCGATAAAGCATATAGAATTTTTATCATAGGAGGAAGTTATGTTAGATTTTATTTTAAGCTTAGTATTCGGTGGCGTTGCAGGTTGGTTAGCAGGTCAGCTTATGGGCTCTAGCTTCGGTGTTGTAATCAACATCATCTTAGGTATCGTTGGTGGTGCTATTGCAGGTGCTTTATTCGGACTTATCGGTATTCACTTTGCAGGTCCTGTTGGCGGTATCATCAGTGGTGTTATCGGAGCTTGTATCCTTATTGCAGTTGGTAGAGCAATTAAAAAATAGTCACGATATTGCATACGAAAAAGCCTTGACAGATATATTTTCTGTCAGGGCTTTTTTTCTTATGTAGATTAATATTGCAAAAGACCTGTCTTGATTTAGTGGGGAAGATAGTATTATAATTATGGTAGTTAATATATTATTTGTGAGGAACTATGAGTAAAATTTTAATTGTAGAAGACGACAACGATATAAATGAAATGATAGGGGTTGCTCTTAAGAAAGAGGGCTATGATTTTGTCAGTGCATACTCGGGAACAGAAGCTTTACTTCGGTTAGAACAGGGTGGGGTTGACTTAGTTATTTTGGACCTTATGCTTCCTGGAGTAGATGGCAATGAGGTTCTTAAGAGATCTAGAGAAACTATGAATATTCCTTTTATAGTTCTATCTGCCAAGGATGAGCTGGATACCAAGGTGGAGCTTCTTACTCTTGGTGCCAACGACTACATGACAAAGCCTTTTGAAATAAAGGAGCTTATGGCGAGAGTGGGAGTTCAGCTTAGACTTAGTAGGGTAAATGTTGCAAACAATACAGGGGTATCAGGTGGTGCCAGTGGTCATATACAGCAAACCTTAGACTATAAAGAACTTAGCTTGGATTTGAATAGTAAGTCTTTGCTGGTAAAGGGTAATCAGGTATCTCTTACTGCTCAGGAATATAAGATTATGGAGCTATTCCTTAAGAGCCCGGGAAAGGTATTTTCTAAAAATGAAATATATGAGTATGCCTGGGATGACTTTTATATAGGTGAGGATAAGACAGTGTATGTACATATAAGTAATATTCGCCAGAAGATTAAGAAACACACTGAAAATGATTATATTGAGACTGTCTGGGGACTTGGATTTAAACTTTAAAATTATCTTTAAAAATTCTTTAAACTTTCTTGGTTTTGAATTTAAAAATGTGTTGTATTATGATATCAGCAGCAAGGGGAACGCCAGCTGCTGATATTTTAATTCATGATATTTAAGTGAGTTAAAAAATGTATTTATAGATATGCATATTTGGAAAGGATATGCAGGAAATGAAAAAAGGAGAAATGATTATGGAATGTGTAGTTCGTACAAATGGGCTTACCAAGATGTATGGTAAATATGCGGCGGTTGACAATGTAAGTCTTCACATAAAGCGCGGAGAAATATATGGGTTTATAGGAAGAAATGGAGCTGGTAAAACAACCTTTATGAAAATGATAACAGGTTTAGCTACACCAACAGCTGGAGAGATAGAATTATTTGGTTGCAAGGGCGCTGATATAAAAAAACAGGCTCATAGAGTTGGAAATTTAATTGAAGACCCAGGACTTTATCCACAGTTTACCGCTTATCAGAATCTTCAATGTAAGGCTAAGGCTCTTGGCATACATAAGAAGGGATATATTGAGGAACTCCTTGATATGGTTGGTCTTAAGAACGTGGGAAAAAAGAAGGTTAAGAATTTTTCTCTTGGTATGAAGCAGAGATTGGGTATTGCTATGGCACTGATTGGTGGACCGGATTTGCTTATACTAGATGAACCTATAAATGGCCTTGACCCACAGGGTATTGCTGAGATTAGAGATATAATACTTAAACTTCGTGACGAACAGAACATGACCATTATGATATCCAGCCACATATTAGAGGAGCTTTATAAGATAGCAGACACCTTTGGTATAATCAACAAGGGAAAACTTATTCAGGAGCTATCTAAGGAAGAACTTAGTGAAAAATGTAACGATTATATAGAACTTAGGTGTAATGATGCCTCAAAGGCGTGTCCGGTTATAGAAGGTATGGGGATTGAGAATTATAAAGTGGTTGGAAGTGACACAATTTATATATATGAGAAACTTGATGATATAGGAAGCTTAAATAAGGCATTAGCCATTGCTGATGTAAATGTTAGCTTGTTAAATGTGGTTCAGGAAAAATTGGAGAATTACTTCTTAGATTTGGTAGGAGGCGAGGAGAATGCTTAATTTACTTAGAATGAATAGTTATAGAGCCAGACATATGGTGTGTCTTTATGTGTTGCTTGCTATGGTTTTTGCATTTGGAATTTTATCAGTTAGTTCAATAGGTATGACGGCAAAGGATATAAAAAATGGTGATTATGTGGACTATGACTCAATGGGTGAGGCGATAGAGGACGGCTGGAACGAGGCGGAAGCTGAGGCCAATAGCGATGCTTATAATGCAGGCTACGAGGTTGGACAGGAAGTTGCTTTAAGCATTGGACTTGTATCAAATCAACCAATTAAAGCAGATGGTACAATTACCTCGTATTTGGAATATCTTTATGAGGACGTAACTAGTGGAATAGTGCTTTTATTTATGTGTATAGCTATGGTGCTTTTCTTCAATAGAGAACATAGTAGTGGATTCATAAAGAATATTGCCACGAAGTCAACCTCAAGAATCAACATATATTTTACAAAATTTGCAGTTATGACAGTGTATATGCTCTTGGTGATTTTAGTGCTTGCTATATCAGAGTATATATGTCTAATGGTATACTATGATGGCGATATGGTTTTCGGTATGAATATATTGGGTGATTTTCTAGGCAAGATGGGAATAGTATTTTTGCTTCACATAGCCTTTGTCAGTGGAGTCGCTATGTTGACCACCGTAACGAGAAGCAGTATGTTAGCTATGACTATAGGAATACTTGCTAATACACGATTTACCAGTTTGATTGTCATATTTGTAAAAGCAAAATTTGATTATGATCTAAACAAGTTACTTATTATGCCAAACATTGGAAAGGTAAATCTAGGCATGGAATGGGGAGATGTAAGCACATCACTTTTGGTTGGAATTGTTACCATAATCGTTTATAATGTAATTGCATGTACAGTTTTTGCCAAGAGGGATATTGCGTAATGCTGATCCTGATTATTATAGCTATATTATGGATATTAGGATAGGCAGAAGTATTACTAATAAACAGGTGATATAATGGGAATTTTTGTAATTATAGTGCTGTTAGTAGCGCTTGTAACTATTACAATCAAATACATTTTATACAGGCGACAGATTAAAACAATCTGTCGCCAGATTCAGTTTGTAAGTCAGGATATAACAAACCACAGAATAAGAACAGACCTTACCAAAAAGGAAGTGGTTGAACTAGCGGAGCTTATTAACGAAATGGTAGATGAGCACAACAAAGAGTCAGTGGAGTTTATGAGTAAGGATAAGCGACTTAAAGAGGCCTTGACGGCTGTGTCCCATGATATTAGAACTCCATTAACCTCCTTAAAGGGATATTTTGAACTTCTTATGTCGGAGGAGGACTATGACAAGAAACTTCAGTATGCTGGTGTTATGAGTGAGCGTATGGATAATCTGTCAGACCTTTTGGATGAGCTTTTCACCTATACCAAGTTGCAGAATCAGGATTATAAGTTGGAGCTTTGTGAACTTGATATGACTAGGCTTGTGTTAGATACCATATTTTCCTTTTATGAAATATTTAAAGAGAAAGGTTGCGAACCGGAGCTTGACATAGACGATAAGTCATACATAGTTATGTGTAATGATGTGGCTGTAAAGAGAGTAATATCAAATGTGGTTAGGAATGCTTTAGTTCATGGCGTAGGCAATATTAGGCTAGAATATAAACTGGAAGATAAGACGGTGTTAGATGATAATAAAATATTGCCTAATGGCAATGTGATTACCAGCAAGCAGATAAAATTCACCTGTCGAAATAGTATTGCTCATCCTGAAAATATGGATATAACTCAAGTATTTGACCGATTTTACAAGGCGGATAAAGCAAGAAAAGAAAAGTCCACAGGCCTTGGTCTTGCAATAGCAAAAGAAATGGTTGAACGTATGGGTGGAGAGATAAGTGCAAATCTGGATGGAAGAATTTTTACTATTGAGATTGTTTTTGAATTAGCATAGGAACATATAAAGAACAAGGAGTACCTTCCCTACTACTGAAGTAGAGAAAGTACTCCTTGTTGATTTTGATTAGCCTGAGAAATCATTGCCTGGCTAACTTGTTCTAATATATTATCCTTTGCCATTTGAGTCATAGTAGTTGCCATATCTGTGTCTCTAATAACTGATTCCGCATCTGTAAGGTTCTCGGAGTAGTTTTCAAGATTGTTAATAGTAAACTCCAAACGATTTTGGTAAGCACCCATCTTGCTTCGTTCACCACTAACATATATAACCGCATTTTCAATTTTATCTAAAGCCGAACTAGCACTTTGGTGTGAAGAAACATCTATAGAGGTAAGTCCCATACTTGCTGTGGATACAGCAGGTAGAGATATTTTCAAATTTTCTCCAGCATTAGCGCCAAGCTGTAAGTATAAATCGCCTTGGCGATTTTCTGTAGAGTCGGTTGATGAACGTGCAACACCTGGTCCAATAAGACCATAGTTTGGATCTGCAGTTACATTTGTTCTGTTGTCATATACTATAAGCTTGCCATTTTCTACAACCATCTCAGTGAAATGACTGTTTGGATTGCCTTGGCCAGTTGCATTTATAATATGTTGATAAATTTCATCAGCAGAAGTTGCGTTACCTATACCGATATTAGCTATAAAATGATTTCCGCTAGTTTCGCTTGTGCTGTCATAGCCATCATTAAAGCAAATACTGTAGTGATCCTGACAGGTACAGCAGGTTGTGTAAAATCCTGTGCCAACAGCGTCAGCAATATCATCAGCGGAACCTGTAAATCCTGAAAAGTCAATAATAGTTGCTACATGAGTATCGCCATTTGGGTCAGTGTATGTAGATGACATATATCCATTTGACAAAGATGTGGAATCTATGCTTCCCCAAGGAGGCATACCACCTGCGATAGTTGGTGGGTCACCAGCACCTATAATAAGAGCGTTGTCACCCTTGAGTAAGTATCTATTGTTAAATCTTGTTTTGTAAGAAATAGTGTCAATTTCTTCAAGAATCTGGTTTATTTCCTTTTGAATAGTATCTCTGTCTTCCTCTGTAAGAGTATCGTTAGCTGCTTGTACACATAACTCAGTGCTTCTATGAAGCATAGCTTGAATAGAAGACATAGCACCATCAGCCACCTGTATAAGAGATATGCCGTCTTGTGCGTTGTCAACAGCTTGATTAAGTCCACGAATCTGTTTTCGCATTTTCTCAGAAATAGAAAGACCGGCAGCGTCATCAGCGGCACGGTTTACGCTATATCCAGATGAGAGTTTTTCCACATTCTTGGACTTGCGTTTAATGTTGATATTGAATTGTCGTGTGGCGTTAGATGCCAATAGATTGTGCTGTATAATCATAAAAAAGCCCTCCAATATCCTTTACACATAGTGTTATCGGCATACTGGAGAGTTTTTGTTAATAGTGTTTATAATATTTTTATAATGCTTGTGAAAAAATCAGCGTGCCTAGAATACCTACTAGCATAAATACGATACCAATAAATATTATAATTGAGTAAGCACCACCACGTTTTTCTTCCAAAAATTCTTCCGGTTCATATGGATTGATAAATAGTTGCACATTGGTTCCAATCTGAGGGATCGAGAAATTTGAGTATACATTGTTGGAAACTCTATGTGTCTGACCATTGTAGTAGAATTCATATATTGGACAGTAGACTCTGGTATCTGGTCCATCATCATCGTAATTTATATGGCTGTCGATATCTACACAGGTAGCGGTAACTATTTGTGTGCAACGTTCTTTCATACCAAATTTTTTTATAACTGCTACTATGGTTAATATTATACCTGCTACGGCAAAGAAACCAGTGATAAGCACAGGTGCAATTTTATCCATTTTATTGGCAAAATCGCTATTTTCGGAAGCTGCAAGTACAAGTGTAAAGATGCTTATACAAAATATAATGGATACTAAGAAGATTATAACCATTGTGGATGAAGAGTTTTTCTTTGATTTCACAGGGGGTGTAGCAGTGTGTGGATTTGCATATCCATAATTTAAATCAGCCATGTGAGCAGGGTCATATTGTGGGGTAGGATAGTATGTATTAGGCACACCTATATTATTGTAGTGGTTTTGTGGGTTGTTCATTTATTTTACCTCGTAGTATTGATTTATTTCCAAATGAGAGAGTAGTATATAATTATTCCTGCGATTCCTATAATGAGACATAAAACACCGGCGACGAGCACTGAAAGTGATGGCGGAGCATCATATGTAACTTTGTTATAAGAAGTGCTTGCACTGAGCATATCGTTATTTTTCTCTTTGTAGAGTTATGGTTTTAATTAACTATATGAGTTATTTCATACTATACTAATAATTTTATAATAGAATCCAGTTACAATCAATTAAAATAAAAAATTAGTTGACAACAAGTGTAATTAGGTGTATATATACACTATACACACTCGAGAGTTTAAAATTAAGAAAGGTATACCTATGAACATTATAATTAGTAATACAAGTAGTGTTCCAATTTATGAACAGATTGAGCAGCAGATTAAGGATATGATTGTGTCAGGTGTTTTGGCAGAGGGAGAGATGCTTCCTTCTATGCGTTTTCTCGCAAAGGAGCTTCGTATCAGTCTCATAACTACTAAACGTGCCTACGAGGAGCTAGAGCGTGATGGTTTTATAGAAACTCGCGTTGGTATTGGTTGTTTTGTTAAAGCCAAGAATCAGGGCTTTATCAGAGAGAAGGTTATGTGCGAGATAGAGGAGCATTTTGAAAATGCGGTGACTAGGGCTAAGGTGTGCGATATTCCTTTACAGGAGTTGGTTGAAATTCTGTCTATCATATATGAGGATCGCTCTAAGTAGAAAAAGATTAATTAACTATATGACTGGTAGGGGATGAGAAACTGGTGCGGGTGATAATTCTTAATATCAGGCATCAGGTTACAAAACTATCACACAGTCACTTGTATGGAGGGATTAACATGTCATTAGATTATAGCGTGGAGAATGCAATAGAGGTTAAAAATCTAAACAAGAGCTACAAGGACTTTAGTTTAAAGGATGTAAGCTTCAATGTACCTAGTGGTCAGATAACAGGCTTTATAGGTCAAAATGGTGCTGGCAAGTCTACAACTATCAGAGCTATTTTAAATATGCTAAGAAGAGACAATGGGGATATAAAGGTCTTCGGAGCAGATAATTTAAAAGAAGAATTTGATATTAAGGAGAATGTGGGAGTTGTCTTTGACGATATAGGCTTTCATCCAAATCTTAAGGCCAAACACATCGATAAGATTTTAAAAGGTATGTACAAGAACTGGGATTCTGAGGCATTTTTTGAGTATATTAAGAAGCTTAATCTTCCTACAAACAAGAAGGTGGGACAGTATTCAAGAGGTATGCAGATGAAACTTCAGATAGCAACAGCACTTTCCCATCACGCTAAGCTTCTTATTATGGACGAGCCAACAGGAGGTCTTGATCCTATCGTTCGTAACGAGATTCTGGATATATTTATGGAGTTTATACAGGACAGTGAGCACACAGTTTTTCTGTCATCTCACATCATAACTGACCTTGAAAGAATCGCAGATAATATAGTATTTATACATAATGGTAAGATTCTTCTTTCCGAGGATAAAGAGTCTATAGCTGAGCGACATGGAATTCTTAAATGTTCTAAGGAGAAGTTTGCCACAGTTGATTCTGAGGATGTAATTGGATATAGAAAGTCATCATTTGGTATAGAAGCACTTGTAGGTGATCAGGAGAAATGTAAGGCTAAGTATAAGGGCGTGCTTTGTGAGAAGACAAGCCTTGAGGAAATCATGTTGTTCTATGTAAATAATACTAACAACAGCGAAAACTAGGGGGTGGAGCTTATGTTAGGATTAATTTATAAGGACCTGATTCTTGTTAGGAAAAATGTATTAATGGGATTTCTTACTATAGTTGGTGTAGCTCTTTTCGCTCTGATAATGATACTTGGTATGAATGTGGGCAATTTTCAGGAACTGAAAGAAGAAGAACTTATTTACAATCTGTTTTATAAGGGCTGTATCCTCTATGTATGTGGTTCCGGAATAACTGTATCACTAACCAGCGCATCTGCTATAGACAAGGACCATAAGGCGGAGTGGTACAAGGTACTATATTCCTCGCCTGTAAATGTTTGGAAGGAGATATTCTCCAGATACATGGTGGCATTTTTAGTCAATACCATTATGTCCATCTTCTCATCCATAATATTACCTATAATATATATGGCAGGTAATGAACCTTATGGGTTTAAGGAGTTTAAGACAGTAATATATTGCTGGCTGGCAGGACTTCTTATAATACTTATCAGACTTCCTATAGATATTATATTTCCTGCTAAGATAAGTATAGTTATATGTTGTTCATTGCTTGGGGTTTTTCTTGTGGCTTGTATGGTATGGCTTATGCATGAGGAAAATATAGAGGTTATATTTAAAACTATAAAGGGCTGGTTTGATTGGATTTACAACCATGGAGTACTAGTTGTTATAGCAGTGGTTGTAGCATCATTTTCTGCTTCGTATTTTTGTAAGAGAAATAGGAGGTGGGCTTAGATGAAGGGATTACTTTATAAGGATTTAATAAATGGTAAAGCATATATCGGAGTTGCGGTTTTCTATCTGTTTTATTCCTTTATGATGGTAGGCGTGATAGGCTGGGACTTTGATGCTGCTGAGGGACTTGAGGCAAAGCTTGGTGTTCTTTCGGAATGTTACTTGATTCTTATGTCCCTTGTGTTTGTGGCATGTCTTATACCTATGTCTATGTCTACAGTACTATGTACTCTGGATAACAAAACCAAGTGGACCAGCTACGCCACAGCCCTTCCGGGTGGATATAGGAATGTAGTGGCAGAAAAATACATAATAGTTATAATAGGTCATGTAATTGCTGTATTAGCAAGTCTTATCACTATATTTGCAATTAAATATACCTTTGAGGTTGAAGTGGATGGTGTAATGATAGAGGATATTGGGGCAAATGTATTCGTCATACTTATGCTACTTATGTTAGGAATTTCACTTATAGGCAATTCCATTTTGATTCCTTTTGTTTCTAGAAACAAGCCGGGTGTGGTTAATATAGCTTTGACAGTATGCGCTACGATTGCTATGTATGGATTGTTTGCTTATATTGCATTGGGAGATATCTCCTTCTTCCAGCAGGGCAATATTATGCAGAGAATTATAATGTGGATAGCAACCCATAAAAAAGAAGTGTGGGGCGTATGTTACGGACTTGTAGGGGTTGGAGTTGTGAGTCAGATAGTGTCTTATATGGTAAGTGTTAAGACCTATCTTAGGTATGTGTAGGAAACTCATAATAGATAATTGAAAATAATAAAATAGCCATGAAGTGTATTTCACTTTCATGGCTATTTTACTATAGGTTAAGTATTGTTAATTGAATTAAGTATGTTCTCAATTTCCTTTACCGGAAGCATCATCTTCGATGATATGTTTTCTATAGAAAGCCCCATATTGTAATAGGCTAAAATTTCGCCTTCTCGCCTACCTTCTTGCCTACCTTCTTGTCTACCTTCTTCCCTGCCCTCTTCTCTGCCGATGTCCATCATGGTCTTTATATGTAGTTCTTCATCATATTCATATATACTCATATTTTTAACCACCGCCTTGTTTTTCTTTAAAAAATCAGCAAGAATACCTTCGTCGATACATTCATCCACCGCTTTGTTTACAGCGTCAGTAAGTGTCATTTCTCTCTGATATCTTCGAACTTTGTCCACGTAAGCAGAATATTCTCTCAGTATGGGACATGCCTGTAGAAACTCATCATTGTATCCAGGGTTGATATTTATCTGAGTTACTATAAGTTCTAATTGTGGCTCGGCATCCCTGTGGATATATGAATCCGATAGACGCATATCTAACCTTGCCGGTTGTTGTTCTCTACCATTATAAAATACAATGAATTTCGGATTAGGTAGAGGTATACGATGTGAGGAATATATATCCTTATCTGTATGAAACTGCAGAAACGTATCAGATACATAGTGTAAGTCCCTAAGTGGTATATTGGGATTTACAGATGACTGATGCTCATAGAGATTAAGTCTCATATCCACTACACAGGATACATCATTTTTCATAGACATATATATGGCGTTTTCCAGAGTTGTTATTGTAAGATCATCTGGATTAGTATAATGTGTGCAATTTATGGCATTATATAGTTCCAGCAATCGCTCGGGTTCCTTAAAAAGCATTCTGAAAACAGTGTCCTTGAAGTTCCTTTTTGCCGTGTGACGTCTGCTCTTTGTTGCTGATTTTTTCTTTTTTTGTCTTTTGCTCATATTGTCCTCCTTTTTTTATGTAGCAGGAGGACTGATACCACATCTCAAAAATCATAAATCCTCGCTGCTTTAATTAAAT
>SVED01000104.1 GCA_015057515.1 Lachnospiraceae bacterium | reverse complement strand
ATGCGAAGCATTGCGATGTGGCAGCATGGCGTTTGGATGTGATACGGCGCATGCCGTGACACTGAGCGATGCGAAGCATTGCGATGTGGCAGCATCCCTTTACTAATCTCTCGGTCTTCTTGCCAATCTAATTTTAATAGTTTTTTCTTTATATTCATCACCATCAAAATAGGCTACAACAACATCTACTTTCTCACCAAAAGAATAATACTGAAGCTTTTCTACCAAATCACTAGCACTGGTTACGGACTGTCCATCCAACCCTACAATAATTTGATTTGGCTTAATTCCAGCCTTATAAGCTGGTGTGCCCTCGTATACCTCAGTCACTAATGCTCCCTCTATATTGTAGAAATATACAGTCTGTGGATCTACATCCTGACATCCGACACCCAAATAGCCGACTTTATCCTCGTCCACCTTTTCTCTTGTTTCTCTGCTCATTAACTCAGTTATAATATTTTCAACCTGAGTGATTGGAATGGCATATCCCATACCTTCTACTTTTGTGGAAGCAAACTTTGAGGAATTAATACCTATTACCTCACCATTCATATTAAGAAGTGCACCACCACTATTTCCTGGATTTATAGCTGCATCTGTCTGAATGAGCGGTGTAACATTTGTATCATTCATTCTATCAAGGGCACTCACTATACCTGTTGTTACAGACTGTCCATATCCCAAGGAATTTCCTATGGCAACTACCTGCTCACCTACTTTCAGCTTATTTGAATCACCAAGCTTAGCTGCCTTAATTGCAGATTTTGTTTCGTTAGATAAATCTTTTAAATCAACAACTATTATTGCCAAATCATTATCAACATTAGTACCCTTTACCTTTGCCTCATATACTGTTTCATCGATAAATGTGACAGTTACTGAATCCGCACCTGAAACAACATGATTATTAGTTACTATCAAAAGTTCTGTATCATTTTCACCAATAATAATACCAGAACCAGAACCCTCAGCCTCATACTCATAAGACTGACCCCAATATCCATACTCTTCTATTGACGTAACAGTAATTGAAACCGTTGAAGGCATAACAGCCTCTGCAATATCAGAAACATCCATTCCAGAAGAATTATCTAAAGTCGCAACTGTCTCTATAGTAGTTGCTTCAAATTCATCCATAGAATGTTCATCTTCTACTATAAAAGCTTCTGTAGTATCTGATTTCGCATTATCATTTTTATCCTTTGTCTGTTTATAATCTACAACCACATTAAAAGCTATTCCTGCGAAAACACCAAACAAAAGTCCTGTAACTGCTATAAGCAAGGTTTTCTTCACATAGTAACCAAAGCCCTTAATACTCTTCTTTTCTGTTTGATGTATCTCTGACTCTGGAATCATATAATTAACTTCTGCATTATCATATTCTAAGGATGAACTATTATATTCATAACCATAATTATCCTGCATGGCATATTCGTTTATCGATTGAAAGCTTTCAAGTGTTTGTGGAATATTGCTTTGTTGGACGTAATTCTCCATAGTATTGTCTATATTGTTATGATTATATAATTCTTCGCCTGGATTATTATTGTTAAAATCACTCATACCTCACAACCCTTTCTATCAAAGTTATATTTTCATAATAAAAGTATACTATGATAACAATTTGAAATAAATATTAAAATTCTGTGAACTTAAATAAATTATTCACATCCAAGTGCAGTTTTAAGCACTGTTAAATTATTTTCCATAGTCTCAATATATGACTTTCCGGACTTTACATCTGAATCAGAAACGTTCTGCATAGAATCAATAACAAGTATTTTCTGTCCACTTGATTTAGCACTTTCCAATATTGTATTTGCCAAATCATCTGTGGAGCCATCTACTACCATAATTGCCGGAAGTGCCAATTCATCCATTTTGTCCGCAAGAAAGGCTATGGTTTCAAAGCTTGCCTCTGATTCAGAAGAACAGCCAGTAAACGCCGCATAATAATTTATTTCGTAATCCTTTAGCATATATATAAATGGAAATCTATCACCGAACAACAATGTGTCGTACTTAGCTGTAGCCACAGCATTCTTGTACTCAGTATCAAGGGTAACAAGTTTCTCCTGATAAGTTTTGTTATTAGTATCATAAACCGAAGAATTGTCCTTATCTACATTAGAAAGTGCCTCGGTTATGGCATCACACACAAGAGTAGCATTTGTAAGGGAAAGCCACACATGCTCATCATATTCTGCAACATTTATATGCTCTTCCTCGCTATGTTCCTCGCCGTCTTCATGATGATGTACTTCCATACCTTCAACTATCTCTTCCTCACGAAGTCTATCTTCAAGTACAAGCATCATATTTATAACAATCATGTCCTCATTTGTAGCCTGATCTAGGGTTGACTCTACCCAGCTATCTGACACTCCACCATTGTAAATAAACACATCACAATCTGATATTGTCACTATATCATCAGCAGTAGGTTGATAGCTATGTAAATCTATACCACCATTTCCAAGCAGAATAATCTCTAACTCTTCTGCCCTATCACCAGCTATCTCTTTAACCCAGTCATACTGCGGAAATGTAGTACAAACTATCTTAATCTTACCAGAATCAGAGGTAGAAAGCTTGCCGCAGCTAGTAAGTCCAAGTGCAAACACGAGTACCAATATAAAGCTTAGTTTTTTTATAAATCTCTTCATATCTATAAACCTTTCATATTTTTTTAATCACTAAATAATCACTGTTTTGCTACACTTGTTACAAAGTCCATGTAGCATAGAGGTCTTGCAATCAAGCAAAAATTCGTGATGTTCAAAAATATGTTTCTTAAACTCATCCATAAAACCACAATCCATATGATATATCTTTCCACAACCACTACACTTCATATGGATATGATTGTGACAGGTTTGATTTGGCTTAGCATATTGATATGTGGATTTACCACTCTTTTCATCAATACGCTTCATAACTGTACCCTCACCACAAAGCTTGTCCAGATATCTGTATATGGTAGTTACATTTACAGACAATTCCTTTGATGCAAGATATTTTTCTATATCCTTAACACTCACATCTTCATCCTTGTGTTCCACAAGATATTCTAATATCTGAGTTCGTTTTTCAGTTGAATAACCTGAACTTCTCTTCATATATATCCTCCAAAATGTATATGTACAAGACAAAAATGCAACTAATTTGCAATTTGAATTATAACATAGTTATTTACTAAGTCAATATCAATTTGCAAATTAGTTGCATTTTTATTTTTCTGGAGTATACAATAAGAGATTTTATTGCGACTCAATTATTTTTCCATCACTCAATTCTATAATTCTACCACATTTTTCTGCAATATCCATATCATGAGTAACTATAATTACTGTAGTTTCATATTTTTTATTTAAATCCGTAAAAAGCTTCATAATATCTTCTGAAGTATTGCTATCCAAAGCACCTGTCGGTTCATCTGCCAGTAAAATTTTAGGATTATTAACCATCGCTCTAGCAATGGCAACTCTTTGTTTCTGTCCCCCTGACATATTCTTTACCTTTTTTTTAGCAATATCTCTCATACCCACTAACTCGAGTATTTCTAAAGCTATTTTTTTATTATTTCCATTTTTATTTTTTGCAAAATCAAGAGGAATCATAACATTTTCAAGTGCAGTAAAATCCTCAATCAAAGCATAATCCTGCATAACAATTCCAATTTTCTCATTACGAATTCTGGCAGCTTTCTTTTCTTTTAATAATTTAATCAATTCACTATCCAAATAATATTCTCCTGATTCATAATTATCTATACACCCAATTATATGAAGTAATGTAGATTTTCCAGCTCCAGATTTACCTATTATTGCAACCAATTCCCCTCCCTTTATCTCAAGAGATATATTATCCAGTGCCTTAAATTCGTTTTCTTTTCCTAAGTTATATGTCATGGTTAAATTATTAATCTTAATCATCTACACACCTCCTAAATATTACTCTTTAATTCACTATTCAAGCTTGTTCCATTAATTAGAGCAAATGGCATTATAGAGCTAAGCAAAATATACAGCCCCCCTACTATGACACACGATACGACAGGAAGAAAACCTAATTCTATAGTTGTATCTTTTATAATATCTTTCTTAAGCATTATCCATATTCCAACAATACTTACAACAAAAGCTATAAGACACATCAATGTAGCTTTAATCACACAAATATAAGCACTTTTATTCCATGGCATACCACATACACTAAATATGGTATAATCTCTCATATGTTTTTTTACTGATATAGCAAAATTACACATACCTGTAATCAATACCAACATAAATACGCACAAAAAAACTGGTAAAACACTATATAACCTTTCTTTTGTGCGTATTTAT